>NZ_JBYCKL010000066.1:0-25746 GCF_057473365.1 Halomonas sp. TH-94 | reverse complement strand
CACTTCGGCCCCGACGGCAACTATCTACCACTCTATGCCAAGAACTTCTTCCGCCACGACCGCGAAACACCCTGGGGGACGGCCATCGACTTCCGCCACCCCATGGTGCGCCGATTCTTCATTGAAAATGCGCTGATGTGGATCGACGAATACCGCCTCGACGGGCTGCGGCTGGATGCGGTACATGCCATTGGCGAGCGCGACTTTCTCATCGAACTGGCCGAGACGCTGCAAAGCCACCTCGATTCCCAGCGCCACCTCCACCTGGTGCTGGAGAACGAGCACAACGATGCCCAACTGCTTGGCCCCGGCCGCTTCACCGCGCAGTGGAACGACGATTGGCACAACGTGATGCACGTACTGCTGACCGGAGAGCGAGAAGGCTATTACAGCGATTTCACCGAAGAGTCGACCCACAAGCTGGTGCGCTGCCTCAGCGAAGGCTTCATTTACCAAGGCGAGACCACCCGCAGCGGTACACCACGCGGTACCCCTAGCGGCCACCTGCCACCCCAGGCCTTCGTGGCCTTCCTGCAGAATCACGATCAGGTGGGAAATCGCGCCCTGGGGGAGCGCCTGAGCCAGCTCGTCGAACCCCGGGCGCTCGAGGCCGCCACACTGCTACTGCTGCTCTCGCCCATGGTGCCGCTGCTCTTCATGGGCGAGGAGTGGGCCAGCCGGCAGCCTTTCCTGTTCTTCACCGACCATGGCGCCGAACTCGCCGAAGCCGTGCGCGAGGGACGTCGCGCCGAGTTCGCCGCGTTCAGCGCCTTCAGCGATCCAGCCAGCCGAGAGGCCATCCCCGATCCCAACGACACCGCCACCTTCGAGGCCTCTCGGCCCGACCTGGAGGCTCGCGACACACCACTTCATGCCGACTGGTTGGGCTTCGTTCGTCAGCTTCTGAAGATTCGCCATGCCGAGGTCGTGCCACGGCTGGACGGCGCCAGGCCGCTGGGCGCCGAAGCGCTGGGAGAATCTGCCTTCGTTGCCCGCTGGCTGATGAACGATGACACCCAGCTGGTCATAGCCGTGAATCTGAGCGAACAGCCGGTCGCCACCTGCGCCTTCGGCATCGGAAGGTGCCTGTACGAGACCCGCGACGGCGTTGCGGTTGCCACCGAGAGCGGCAACCTGCCAGCCTGCTGCGCCGCCGCCTGGCTGAGACCGGGACCCGGGGACGAGGAGCTTAGCGCATGAGCGAAGAACGATTGGACGCGCTGGCCGACGCCGCCGGCCTGATCAGTGAATGGGAGGACAGCGAGGGCAATCTCTGTCGGCTCGACCCTGCCACTCGTCGCGAGCTGCTGTCACGCCTAGGCTATCCGGCCGAGAGCGACAGTGAGATCGCTGCCAGCCTGGAGCGCCTGCGCGGCCCTGCGTCACCGTCAGAGTGGCCGCCATTGATCACCGCCGAACAAGGACAGAGTACCCCCCTGCCGTCGCCGCTGCCGCCAGGAACTCGTTACGTACTGACGCTGGAAGAGGGCAAACGACACGAAGGCGCGCTGGACGCTCAGGGCGCGCTGCCGGGCGTTGCCACCAGCGGCTACCATCGTCTGAGCATCGCAGAAGTCGACATTACCCTGGCCGTAGCGCCAGCACGCTGTTTCACCGTCGCCGACGCCTGCGGCAGCGAGACACCGCAGCTGTGGGGTCTGACCGCCCAGCTCTATGCCCTGCGCCGTCTAGGCGACGACGGCATCGGCGACACCCTGGCGCTGGAGCGGCTGGTTCGACATGCCGCCGAAGCCGGCGCAGCGGCCGTGGCCATCAGCCCCGTGCACGCCATGTTCAGTGCCGATGTGACGCGCTTCAGCCCCTACGCGCCCTCCAGCCGCCTGCTCTACAACGTCCTGCACGCGGCGCCGGAAACCCTGCTCGGCGAAGAGGCAGTCAAGCACGCCAAGGAGATAAGCGGTGTCAGTGGCGACCTGCCGCGGCTCGAAGCTGATCCCCTGCTCGACTGGCCTGCCACGGCCAGCGCCAAGCTGACCTGGCTACGCGCCCTATGGGACGACCTCATGCAGCGTGAGGACGCACAGGCGCATAGCATCCGCCAGGCCCTGTCGGCGTTTCGCGAAGACGGCGGCTCGACGCTCGAACTTCACTGCCGCTTCGAGGCACTGCAGCAGCGGCTCGGCATACTCGACTGGCGACAATGGCCTCAGGAATTGCGTGACCCGGCAGGCCAGGAAGTGGTTCGCTTCGCCGAGGTGGATTCTCGCGACGTCGAGTATCACGCTTTCCTGCAGTGGCTGGTCAGCGAAGGGCTTGCCCACGCTCAGGCGTCGGCCCGAGAAGCCGGTATGCCCATTGGCTTGATGTCCGACCTCGCGGTAGGCGCCGATGCGGCCGGCAGTCAGGCCTGGAGCCGCCAGGAGGAGATGCTAGAGGGGCTTTCGATCGGCGCACCACCGGACACCTTCAATGTGCACGGCCAGGACTGGGGGCTCGCCCCCTTCTCGCCCCAAGGGCTGGTGCGATCGGGCTTTCGCAGCTTCATCGACATGCTGCGAGCCGGCTTCGCCCATGCCGGTGGGCTACGCATCGACCATGTGCTGGGTCTCATGCGCCTGTGGCTGATACCGCATGGCAATGCGCCCAACGAAGGCGGTTACGTGCGCTACCCGCTCGACGATCTGTTGCGGCTGGTCGCACTGGAATCATGGCGCCATCGCGCCATCGTCATCGGTGAGGACCTGGGCACCGTAGCGCCCGGCTTCCATCGGCAGCTGGCGCGGCGCGGCGTTCTCGGCATACGTGTGCTGTGGTTCGAGCGCGACGACGAGGGCAGCTTCCTGGCCCCTGCGCAGTGGTCGAAGGATGCCGTTGCCACCAGCACGACCCATGACCTGCCCACACTGGCAGGCTGGTGGGCGGGGCGCGACATCGAATGGCGCAGCCACCTCGGCCTGCTTGGGGAAGGTCAGGACGCCGAAAGCGAGCACGCCGAACGCCGGGTTGCGCGTGCCCGCCTGGCCGACGCTCTCGGCCTGACCGACCCGCAGCAACCTCCCGAGGTATTGGAAGCCACCGAACTGCCGGCCTCGCAGGTACTGGACGCCTGCATCCGGCACCTGGGCCTGACACCCGCTCCTCTCGTGCTGCTACCGGTGGAAGATGCTCTGGGCCTGGAGGAGCAGGCCAACCTGCCGGGTACCATCAAAGAGCATCCCAACTGGCGGCGACGCCTGCCCGATGCCAGCGCGCGGCTGTTCGCCTCCACCGAAGTAAGACACCGCATGGAGCAGCTGGCCAAGGCCCGCCAGGAAGCGCATGGCGCACAGGAGGGCAGCACCGATGAGTGACATCCTTGCCACCGTGCGCCTGCAGTTCCATCGCGGCTTCACCTTGGACGATGCCTGCGAGTGCGTCGACTACTACGCCCGGCTCGGTATCAGCCATGTCTATGCCTCACCGCTGCAGATGTCGCGCAGCGGCTCACCCCACGGCTACGACGGCATCGATCCTACCCGTATCGACCCCGAGCTCGGCGGTGAAGAGGCACTGGAGCGGCTGGTCTATCGCCTGCGCTCCCACGCCATGGGCCTGATCCTCGATATCGTTCCCAACCATGTGGCCGTGGGCGGCTCGCAGAACCCTTGGTGGCAGGACGTGCTGGCATGGGGGCAGCAAAGCCCTTTCGCCGGTTTCTTCGATATCGACTGGCACGTCCCCGACCCCACCCTGGCCGGCAAGCTGCTGCTACCCTTCCTTGGTGGCCCCTATGCCGATGCGCTGCAAGGGGGTGAGCTGGCGTTGCGCCACGAGGCCGAAACGACACGCTTCCAGATCGTCTATCACGAACACCGCTTCCCCATCGACCCTCGCCGCTATGGCGACATCCTGCGCCTGGCCGAGCATGAGACGTTATGGGACCTGGCGCCGCGTTTCGACGCCCTGCGCCAGCGCGACGACGCCTATACCGCCGTGACCGAATGCCGCGATGCCCTGCGCCAGGCCCTTTCGGACCGTACCGCCAGCCAGGCACTGGAGCACGCCCTCAGCCTCTTCGACGGCAGCACGCGCGGCGGCGCCATTCGGCTGCACGACCTGCTTGAGCAACAGCACTATCGATTGACCTGGTGGCGCAGCGGAGCCGACGAAATCAACTGGCGACGCTTCTTCGACATTACCGAGCTCGGTGGGCTGCGCATCGAGCAGCCCGAGGTGTTCGAGGCCGTCCATGCGCTGCCGCTGCGCCTGGTGGAGCAGGGTTGGGTCGACGGCCTGCGCATCGACCATATCGACGGTCTGGCCGACCCGCGCGGCTACTGTCGTCGGCTGCGTACCCGCCTGGATGAGGTCCAGCAGCGGCGCCCACCGGACGCGGTGCGCCACGTGCCGATCTTCGTCGAGAAGATCCTGGCCGCCGAGGAGACGCTGCATCGCGACTGGGGAGTCGACGGCACCACCGGCTACGAGGTGATGAACGCGATTTCCGCCCTGCAGCACGATCCAGCCGGCGCCGAGCCGCTGCGTAAGCTCTGGCAAGATGTCACCCACCGCAGCGCCGATTTCCTCTTCGAGGCTCGCCTGGCTCGTCGCGAGGTGCTCGCCAGCCTGCTGGCCAGCGAGTTCGAGGCGTGCGCCCGCGCCCTGCACACCGTGGCCCGCCACGCGTTGGCGACTCGGGATATCACCCTGGCGGCGGTGCGTCGGTCGCTTGAAGCACTGATCGTGCACTTCCCGGTCTACCGGACCTATGCCGATGACGGTGGCCGCCCGGAACTCGACGCGCCCTTTTTCGACGAGGCCATGGCTGGCGCCCGGGGTGAACTGAGCCCGCCCGATACCGGAGTGCTGGAGTGGCTGGAGCGCTGGCTGGGCGGCGAGGCACCCTGCGATGTCGAAGAAGCCGAGGAGCGCTGGCTGCGCCAGCGGGCCATCGTTCGCTTTCAGCAGCTCACCTCGCCGGTAGCCGCCAAGGCCGTGGAAGATACCGCCGGCTATCGCAGCGCGGCGCTGATTTCGCGAAACGACGTCGGCTTCGACGGCGAGCACTTCAGCCACACGCCACGCCAGTTTCACGACGCCAACGTCGGGCGAAGCCGCCACTTCCCGCACGGCCTCGTTGCTACCGCCACCCATGACCACAAGCGTGGCGAGGACGTACGGGCGCGGCTGGCTGCATTGAGCGAGAACGCCAGTGGCTTGGCCAGCCGAATCGCTCACTGGCGCGAGCTCGCCGGCCCACTGCGCCAGATGCAGGCGGCGGGGCCCGCCCCCAGCCCCGGCGACGAGCTGATTCTCTATCAAATCCTGCTCGGTGCCTGGCCGCCGACCCTCCAGAGCCTCGATGAGGACGGCATGCGTACGTTTGCCGAGCGAGTGGCCCAATGGCAGCAGAAGGCACTGCGCGAAGCCAAACTGCGCACCCACTGGCTGTGGCCCGACGAGGCCTACGAGTCCGCCTGCCGCGATTACCTGATGGGTGTCCTGACCACGCCCGAGCTGTGCCGCGAGATCGGGGCGGCAGCCCGCGAACTCGATCTGCCGGGGGCACTCAACGGCCTGGTCCAGACGACACTACGCCTAACCGTACCCGGCGTGCCGGATCTTTACCAAGGCTGCGAATTCTGGGACTACAGCCTGGTCGATCCCGACAACCGGCGCCCTGTCGACCACGCCGCGCGTCGGCACTCACTCGAAGCCGACCAGGAGCTCGCTGCAGCGCTGGCGGATTGGCAAGACGGTACTGTCAAACAGACCCTGATCGCCCGCTTGCTGGGCCTGCGCCATCAGCGGTGCGAGCTTTTCCTGCATGGGGATTACCACCCCCTGGCGGTCGAGGGCGAACAGGGCGACAGGCTAGTCGCCTTCTTGCGTAGCCACGCTGACCAGCAGCTGATGGTCGTCGTACCGCGTCTGACCGCACGCTTCCTGCTCGGTGCCGATCGTCCCCACGTGGCGCCATCACTGTGGAACAACACCGCCATCCGTCTCCCCACGGAAGCAATGGGCGTTTGGCAAAACGCGCTGACCGGTACCATCCTGAACGTATTGGAATCGCCTGTTGCCGCCGGTGAGCTGATGAACGATTTTTCCGTCGGCATCTATCTACGTTACCCGCAAGGGCAAAGGCAAATGGAGAGCTAGGATGGCTGACGAAGAGCGCATACGAAATCTCGCCTACGAAATATGGGAATCGGAAGGCCGCCCCGAAGGCCAACAACAGCGTCATTGGGACATGGCGCTGAAAATCGTCGCTGCTGAACAGGCAGCTGGCATGGATGCCGAACTCGAGGAGCTGGGCGAACCGGTAGAAGAGCCCCCTATCTTCGAGGACGATCTGCCGCTGGAGGACGACGAGGTAGGCATCCAGGAGAACCGGCTACCGCTGGACCCACCCGATGGCAAAGTCGACTTCGACGAGCTTCCCTATCGTGACGACCGTGACGTGGCCCAGGAGGTGCCGGTACAGGACCGTGGCAGCCCTGGGTCCAAGACAACGGACAGCGTACCCACCGCCGCATCGCGCAGCCCGCTACCGGCCGAAGAGGCCACGAGCAGCGGCGCTCAGAATCAGGACATCGCCAATCGCGGCGGGCCGGACTCCGCGCCGAGCTCACCGAACCCCGGGCCTGGCCCGATGGAGCCGCTGCCAGCGGAGTCGGCAACGGCCAAGCGAAAACGCAAGCCGCGCCGCGCCGACGATGGCCTGAGTCAGCCCGACGGCACCGACACCTCCCAGGTACCGGGAAAGACCGCCAAGTCCGCCGGCAGCAAGCGCAGCGCCAAGGCAGGCGACAGCGGCAAAGCGGCCAAAACGTCGTCCACCACCAAGGCGAGGAAATCACCGAGCCGCAAGAAGCCCAAGGAATGAACGACACCTGGTAAGACGCCCACCGCTTCATGGATGAAAACGATGAATACGAGGCAAGAGTCGCAAGAGCAGGAACCCAGCGTGGCGGTCGATGAGCAGCCCGGCGTCATACGACGCTCACGCGTGCGCGAAGGATTGCCCTTTCCACTGGGTGCGACCTGGGACGGCCTGGGCGTCAACTTCGCGCTTTTCTCGGCACATGCCACCCGGGTCGAACTTTGCCTGTTCGACGAAACCGGCTCTCAGGAAGTGGAACGAATCGAGCTGCCGGAATATACCGATGAGGTGTGGCATGGCTACTTGCCCGACGCTCGACCCGGCCAGCTCTATGGCTACCGCGTCCACGGCCCTTACCACCCCGAAGCCGGGCACCGCTTCAACCCTCACAAGCTGCTGCTGGACCCCTATGCCAAGCAGCTCGTAGGCGAGCTTGTGTGGGATGAAGCCTTGTTCGGCTACACCATCGGCCACCCCGATGGCGACCTGAGTTTCGATACCCGAGACAGCGCCCCCTTCATGCCGCGCTGTCGGGTAATCGATCCAGCCTTCACCTGGGGCCGCTCCCCCAGCGTTCACACGCCGTGGGAGCGTACGGTCATCTACGAGACCCATGTGCGTGGCTATACCATGCGACACCCGGCGGTGCCCGACGCGCTGCGCGGCACCTTCTCCGGGATGATGGTCAACGAAGTGGTCGACTATATCCGCTCGCTCGGCGTGTCATCCGTGGAGCTGCTGCCGATCCACGCCTTCCTCGACGACCAGCATCTGCTCGAGCAGGGGCGACGCAACTACTGGGGCTACAACACCCTGGGCTTCTTCGCGCCTCATTCGCGCTATCTCTCGGGTGAGAGCATCAGCGAATTCAAGCAGATGGTCGCCTGCTACCACGCCGCCAATCTCGAGGTGATTCTCGACGTGGTCTACAACCACACCGCCGAGGGCAATCACCTTGGACCGACGCTGTCGCTCAAGGGCATCGACAACGCCTCCTACTACCGTCTACTTCACGACGACCAGCGCTACTATATCGACGACACCGGTACCGGCAATACGCTCAATCTGAGTCATTCGCGGGTGCTGCAGATGGTCACCGACTCGCTGCGCTACTGGGCTACCGAGATGCGCATCGATGGCTTTCGCTTCGACCTGGCGACGATCCTCGGTCGCGAGCCGCACGGCTTCGACGAGGGCGGCGGCTTTCTCGATTCGTGCCGACAAGATCCGGTACTGAGCCAGGTGAAGCTGATCGCCGAACCTTGGGACTGCGGCCCCGGAGGCTATCAAGTGGGTGGCTTCCCGCCCGGCTGGGCGGAGTGGAACGATAAATTCCGCGACACCAGCCGAGCCTTCTGGCGCGGCGACGAGGGGCAGCTGGCGGAGTTCGCCTCACGGCTGATGGGCTCGGCCGATCTGTTCGACCGCCGTGGTCGTCGCCCCTTCGCCTCGGTCAACTTCGTCACCGCCCATGACGGTTTCACGCTGCACGATCTGGTGGCCTACGACGACAAGCACAACGAGGCCAACGGTGAAGACAACCAGGACGGCCACGACCATAACCTGTCGTGGAATCACGGCGAAGAGGGCCCCACCGAGAATCCCGACATTCGCTCGCTGCGGCTGCGCCAGATACGCAACTTGCTCGCCACCGTGCTGCTTTCTCAGGGTACACCGATGCTGCTCGCCGGTGACGAGCTGCTGCGCACCCAGGGCGGCAACAACAACGCTTACTGTCAGGACAACGAGATCAGCTGGCTCGACTGGAATCTGACGGGCGACGCTCACGATCTGATCGAGTACCTACGCCGGCTCATCGAGCTGCGCATGCGCTATCCCATCTTGCGTCGCGGCCGCTTCCTCTCCGGGGAGTACAACGAGGAAATGGGACTCAAGGAGGTGACCTGGGTTGCCCCCGACGGCAGCGAAATGGATGTGGGACGCTGGGAAGACCCCGAGGCACGCAGCCTCGGCCTGCTCCTGGATGGCCGCGCACGACCCTCCGGAATTCGGCGAGCGGGCGACGACCGTTCGCTGCTGATCCTGCTCAATGCTCATGCCGAGCCGATCACCTTTCAACTGCCTGAAGTACCACGGGGCAAAGGCTGGGTGTGCCGACTCGATACCAGCCGGCTCCAGGAACCCGAGCCTACTCTATGCCATTTTCAAGCCACCCAGACGGTAGAGAGCCATTCGCTGTTGCTGTTCGAGCTGCAGCAGAGCAGCCCTAGGGACGTCGATACGCAATCTTGAAGCCGCCACGTCCCGAGCGGTGGCAGGAAGAACGAGAGACAAGGAGTCCGTTATGAGTTCACCTGCGTTGACAGTTCCAGGGGTCGATCAGCAGCAAGAGCCTTTTCCGAGCGATGTCTCGGCCGCTGCCCAGGCCCCTCGTATCGCCATCGAGGACGTGCATCCATCGCTTGATCACGGTCGTTTCGCCGCCAAAGCCATCGTCGACGAACCTGTCATCGTCAAGGCGACGATATTCGCCGATGGTCACGACGTTCTGGCCGCCGCCATTTGCTGGCACGACGATCAAGGGGCGCAAAAGCGGGAACCCATGCAGGCAGTCCTCCCCCCCGGACGCGATATCTACCAAGGGTGCTTCACGCCTTCCAGGGTGGGAAGGCACGGTTTTTACATCGAGGCCTGGTGGGACATCTACGGCACTTATCACAGCGAGCTCTCCAAGAAATATCGGGCGGGCGTGCCGGTCGGCCTCGAGCTCGAAGAGGGACGGCTGTTAGTCACTCAGGCCATGGAGCGCAGCGAAGGTGAGCTGAGAGAAGCGCTGGCCGCCCTGCATGAACACTATCAGCAGCTCGAGCTCGATGCCGAGCGAGTTGCGCTGCTGTTGGACAACAGCACGGTGAAGCTGATGGAGGCCGCGGATGCACGCCCGCACCTGGTCCGCAGCGACGCTTGCTACGGCCTCGAAGTAGAGCGCCTCAGGGCGCGTTACTCGAGCTGGTACGAGCTGTTCCCGCGCTCGGAAACCGACAGTCCGCATCGCCACGGCACCTTCCGTGACGTGCATGCACGCCTCCCCCTGATTCGCGACATGGGTTTCGATGTTCTCTATTTCCCGCCTATTCATCCCATCGGTCGCACACATCGCAAGGGACCCAACAACTCACTTGAAGCAGGGCCGGACGACCCCGGCAGTCCTTACGCCATCGGTAGCGAGGAGGGTGGTCATGAAGCGATACATCCGGAGCTTGGCACACGAGACGATTTCCGCGATCTGGTACGCGCTGCAGCCGATCATGGCTTGGAAATCGCGCTGGACTTCGCCATCCAGTGCTCGCCCGACCACCCCTGGCTCGACAAACATCCCGGTTGGTTCTCATGGCGCCCCGATGGGTCTATCCGCTACGCAGAGAATCCGCCCAAGAAGTATCAGGACATCGTCAACGTCGATTTTTATGCCGCGGACGCGATCCCTTCGCTCTGGATCGAGCTACGCGACATCGTTCAGGGCTGGGTCGACGAAGGCGTAAAGATCTTCCGCGTCGACAACCCCCATACCAAGCCGCTGCCTTTCTGGGAGTGGCTGATCGCCGATATTCGAGGTCGCGACCCAGCGGTGATCTTTCTTGCCGAGGCCTTCACGCGGCCGGCGATGATGCTGCGACTCGGCAAGCTGGGCTTCAACCAGAGCTATACCTATTTCACCTGGCGCCATACCAAACAGGAGCTGACCGAGTACTTCACCCAGCTCAACGAATCACCGCTGCGCGAAGGCTACCGCCCCAATTTCTTCGTCAACACACCCGACATCAACCCCTACTTCCTGCAGTCTTCGGGAAGGCCCGGCTTCCTGCAACGAGCGGCCCTGGCGGCTCTCGGGGCCGGTTCCTGGGGGGTGTATTCCGGCTTCGAGCTGTGCGAGGGCGAACCGGTGCCGGGCAAGGAGGAGTATCTCGATTCGGAGAAGTACGAGATTCGGCCGCGTATCTATACCGCCCCCGGCAACATCACCTATGAGATAGCGCAGCTCAACCGCATTCGGCGGGAGAACCCGGCGCTGCAGACCCACCTGGGCCTGTCCTTCTATACGGTGCACAACGAGAGGATTCTCCTTTTCGGCAAGCGTACCGAAGCACAAGACAACTTCATCCTCGCCGCGATCAACCTCGATCCGTTCGAGGCTCAGGAGGGGGTGTTCGAATTACCGCTGTGGGAGTTCGGGTTGCCCGACGACGCCGCCCTGCAGGGGGAGGACCTGATGAATGGGCAACGCTGGACCTGGCACGGCAAGTGGCAATCGCTACGACTCGAACCGTGGCATATGCCATTCGCCATTTGGCGCATCCGCCCGGTTCACTAGCAAAGTGGTTCGTACCTAACCCGCAAGGAGGGCAAGGCCATGATGGATGCCAGCAGCGATTCCCACGCCGTCGAGACCCTCGATTTCCTCGACGACCCCCTCTGGTACAAGGACGCCGTGATCTATCAGGTGCACGTCAAGTCCTTCTTCGACGCCAACGACGACGGTATCGGCGATTTCAAGGGGCTGATCGAAAAGCTCGATTACATCGTCAGTCTCGGTGTGAATACCATTTGGGTACTGCCGTTCTACCCTTCGCCACGACGCGACGATGGCTACGACATCGCCGAATACACCAGCGTCAGTCCGGACTACGGCACCATGGAGGATGCCCGACGCTTCATCGACGAGGCACATCGTCGGGGATTGCGGGTGCTCACGGAGCTGGTCATCAACCATACGTCCGACCAGCATGAATGGTTCCAGCGCGCTCGGCGATCGCCGCCCGGCTCGCCGGAGCGAGACTTCTACGTTTGGTCCGACACTGACCTCAAGTATCCCGGCACCCGTATCATCTTTCTCGACACCGAAGTATCCAATTGGACATGGGATCCGGTAGCTGGCGCCTATTATTGGCATCGTTTCTATTCTCACCAGCCCGATCTCAATTTCGATAACCCGCAGGTGCTGGACGAAATCATCGAGGTCATGGAGTACTGGCTCGACATGGGCGTCGACGGCCTGCGCCTGGATGCCATTCCTTACCTGGTCGAGCGCGAAGGCACCAACAACGAGAATCTTCCCGAGACCCACGAGGTACTCAAGAAGATTCGCGCGGTAATCGACGATCGTTACCCTGACCGCATGCTGCTCGCCGAGGCCAACCAGTGGCCCGAGGACACCCGCCCCTACTTCGGCGACGGCGACGAGTGTCATATGGCGTTCCATTTCCCATTGATGCCGCGCATGTACATGGCCCTCGCCCAGGAAGACCGCTTCCCGATCACCGACATACTGCGACAGACCCCTGAGATACCGGCCAATTGCCAATGGGCCATCTTCCTGCGCAATCACGATGAGCTGACGCTGGAGATGGTCACCGACAAGGAGCGCGACTACCTGTGGAACCATTACGCCGCCGATCGCCGGGCTCGCATCAACCTCGGGATACGCCGACGCCTGGTGCCGCTGCTCGAGCGCGACCGTCGTCGTGTCGAGCTGCTCAATAGCCTGCTGCTGTCGATGCCGGGAACTCCGGTGCTCTACTACGGCGACGAGATCGGCATGGGCGACAACATCTACCTCGGCGACCGCGACGGGGTGCGTACCCCCATGCAATGGTCGGTGGATCGCAACGGCGGCTTCTCACGTGCCGACCCGGCAAGCCTCGTGCTGCCGGCGCTCATGGACCCCCTCTACGGCTATCAGGCGGTCAACGTCGAATCCCAGCTGCGCGATCCACATTCGCTGCTGAACACCATGCGTCGCTTGCTTGCGGTGCGCGACCAGCACCGGGCTTTCAGCCGCGGCACCATGCGGCCACTCTACCCGGCCAATCGCCATATCCTCGCCTACCTTCGCGAAATGACACTCGACAATGGCGAGACGGAAACACTGCTGTGCGTCGCCAACATGGCGCGGACCGCCCAGGCGGTGGAAGTCGATCTCTCTGCCTTCGCCGGCCAGGTGCCGGTGGAAATGGTCGGTGGCAGCGCATTTCCGCCGATCGGACGGACGCCGTACCTGCTGACACTGCCTCCTTACGGCTTCTTCTGGTTCCTGCTGGCACCGGAATCCGCCATGCCTGAATGGCACGTGCCGGCCCCCGAGCCCATGCCGGAATATGTCACGCTGATCATCAAGAAACGGCTCGAGGAGATATTCCAAGCCCCGGCGCGCCACTTGCTCGAGCGTGAGACCCTACCTAGCTACCTGCCCAAGCGACGCTGGTTCGCCACCAAGCAGGCCCATATCGACCAGGTGCGCATCCTCTACGTTGCCCGGCTGGAGCACAGCCAGCACGCCATGCTGATCGCCGAGATGGAGGTCCACCATGCCGAGGGCATCGATCTCTACCAGCTACCGCTGGCATTTCTCGGCGAAGAGGAGCAGACCAGTGCCCTGCCTCAGCAGCTCGCCATGGCACGCGTCCGCCGCTTCCACGAAGTGGGGCTGCTGACCGATGCGCTGACACTGGATGCCTTTGCCCTGGCGGTTATCGATGCCATGCGTCAAGGCGTGCAACTGCCTTGCGGCAGCGGGGAGATTCGCTTCGAGACGACGGACTTGCTCACTGCGCTGGAGCTTCCCGACCCCCTCGAAGTGGAGCAGCAGAGCGCGGAGCAATCCAACAGTTCGGTCATCATCGGCCGCCAACTGGTGCTCAAGCTGTTCCGCAGGGTGGCGCCGGGGATTCACCCCGAGGCTGAGATCGGTCGCTTCCTCACCGAGCGCGGTTTCACCCATATCGCTGCCTTGCTTGGCGAGGTAACCCGCTTCGATGAGCAGGGAACGCCTCACACGCTGATGGTGCTGCAGAGCTTCATCGATAACCAGGGCGATGCATGGGCCTGGTTTCGAGCCACGCTCGGGCGTGCGGTTCGCGAGGCCAGGGCCGATCGGGATCAGGGGCACGACAAGGCTTTCGAAGAGCCAGGTTATGGCGCCTGCGAGGAGCTGGAGTCTTTCGCCACCACCCTGGGCAAGCGTTTGGGGGAAATGCATTGCGTATTGGCCTCGCCCAGCGAGGACCCCGCTTTCAGTCCTCAAATTGCTTCGGATACCCATGTCGAACAGTGGAAGCAGCGGGTGCGGGAGCGCGTCGAAGAAGCCCTGACACTACTCGAGCAGCATGCAAAACAGTGTGACGAAGCCGAGCGAGAGATCATCGAAGGAATCATGGCAAGTCGCGACTCGCTCACGACCGCCATCGCTACCATCGCAGGGTTGACCAAAGGCAGTTTGCTGACGCGTATCCACGGCGACCTGCACCTGGGCCAGGTATTGGTCGCGCACCACGATGCCTACATCATCGACTTCGAGGGCGAGCCTGACCGCCCGCTGGAAGAGCGTCGCGTCAAGGACAGCCCGCTGAGAGACGTGGCGGGCATGTTGCGCTCCTTCGACTATGCCTTCGCAAGGGTGGATGAGGTTCTTCCCGGCGGCGAGGGCGAGGAGATGCACGACGACAGCGGTCACGAGGTGGCGGAGCGCTGCCTGCTGAGCGCTCGCCAGGCCTTCCTCAATGCCTATTGGCATGCCACCCAGGCATTGCCGCACGAATGGCAACAAACGGCCGGCCCGGCCGCGGCAGTCGATCTGTTCGTTCTGGAAAAGACCGCCTACGAAATCGCCTACGAAATATCCAATCGTCCCGCCTGGCTGAGCGTGCCGCTGCGTGGCCTGGCGGCACTAGTCGAACAATTGGATGAAGGAGAGCCAAATGTCTGATCTCACCGCCAGGCTTATACCTGATCCGAGCCTGTGGCTACCCGAGGAGGAAGCGGAGGCCTTGGCGCGTGGCACCCATGGCGATCCGTTTTCGCTGCTCGGCGTCCATGAACACGACGGGGCCACCATACTGAGGGCCTTCTTGCCCGGTGCGTTGGGCGTCGACGTGCTCGACCGCAAGGACGGTAGCTTTCGCTGCTGCCTGACGAGCATGCAGATCCCCGGCCTCTTTGCCGGCCGTCTACCGTATGCAGCTCCCTACACCCTGCACATTCGCTGGCCCAGCGGTGAAGAGAGCACGGAAGACCCCTACAGCTTCGACCTGCTGCTCGGCGAAATGGACCTTTACCTGATCGGCGAGGGTACGCATCGCCATCTGGGCGACTGCCTGGGCGCTCAGCACATGGCGGTGGAGGGCGTCACGGGCGTTCGTTTCGCCGTGTGGGCTCCCAATGCCCGGCGCGTCTCGGTGGTAGGCAATTTCAACGGCTGGGATGGGCGCCGCCATGTCATGCGTCTGCGCCATCCTGCAGGCGTCTGGGAGCTGTTCATTCCACGCATTGGCCCCGGTGAGTCCTACCAATACGAGATCCTCGATGCCCATGGAGCACTGGGCCTGCGGGCCGACCCGGTCGCTCTAGCCACTGAGACGCCACCCAGCACTGCCTCCGTCGTGGCCGATGCCACGCCTTACCAATGGCACGATGAGGCCTGGCTCGCACAACGCGGCAAGGCGCATGCGCCGAACCGGCCAATCAGTATTTATGAGGTTCACGCTTCCTCTTGGCGGAAGCATGGCGGCGACCATGGCGAACTCTATAGCTGGCGCGAACTGGCCGAACACCTGATTCCCTACGTGCGGGAAATGGGCTTCACCCACGTGGAACTGCTGCCCATCATGGAACACCCGTTCGGCGGGTCCTGGGGCTACCAGCCGCTAAGCCAGTTCGCCCCCAGCGGTCGCTTCGGCACACCTGCCGACTTCGCTCATTTCGTCGATGAGTGTCATCAGGCAGGACTCGGCGTGGTGCTCGACTGGGTGCCGGCCCACTTCCCCACCGACCCCCACGGCCTGGCGCGCTTCGACGGCACAGCGCTGTACGAGTACGAGCATCCCTTCGAGGGCTTCCATCAGGATTGGGACACCTTCATCTATAACTGGGGAAGGCGTGAGGTACACGGCTTTCTGCTGGCCTCGGCATTGCACTGGCTGCGCCACTTTCATGTCGATGCGCTGCGCGTCGATGCCGTCGCCTCGATGCTTTATCGCAACTACTCGCGCAACGAGGGCGAGTGGATTCCCAACAAGCACGGCGGACATGAAAACCTGGAAGCGATCGACTTCCTGCGCCATCTCAACGATGTGGTCAGCGAGGAAGCTCCCGGCACGCTGGTGATCGCCGAAGAGTCCACCGCCTGGCCCGGCGTTACCCAGCCGACCGCCGAGGGGGGGCTGGGATTCGCCTACAAGTGGAACATGGGCTGGATGCACGACACCCTGAGCTTTATCGGCGAGGAACCCATCCATCGCCGATATCACCATCACCACATGACGTTCCCCATGGTCTACGCTTTTTCGGAGCATTACATGTTGCCGATCTCCCACGACGAGGTCGTGCACGGCAAGGGATCTCTGATCGGCAAGATGCCTGGCGACGAGTGGCAGCAGTTCGCCAACCTGCGCGCCTACCTCGCCACCATGTGGACCCAGCCCGGCAAGAAGCTGTTGTTCATGGGCTGCGAGTTCGGCCAATGGCGCGAGTGGAGCCACGACCGCGAACTCGACTGGTTCCTTCTCAGCCAGCCGCGTCATTCCGGCGTGCGCCAGCTGCTTACCGATCTCAACCACCTCTACATCGAGCACTCTGCCCTGCATGAATGCGATTCCGACCCTAACGGTTTCACCTGGGTGGTAGGCAACGACGATACCAATAGCGTCTTCGCCTGGCTGCGGTGGAGCGCTACGGGAGAACCACTGCTGATCGTCGCCAACATGACGCCGGTTCCGCGCGGTGGCTACCGCTTGGGTGTGCCCCGCCCCGGATTGTGGCAGGAGATTTTCAACAGCGATGCCGAATGCTATGGCGGCTCGAATGTCGGCAATATGGGCCATCTGGAAGCCGAGGACGCTCCACTTCACGGCCAGACCGCCAGCCTATCGATGACGCTACCGCCGCTCGCGGTAGTGATATTGCAACCTGACGAGCCACATTGAGCAGCATCAGCGAACCCGGCCTATTCGATGACCCTGGTTTCCATGAAGAGCACGAGCGGTAGGTCGAGGCTTACCAACAGCGGGTATAGCCACTCAGCCCAGCCGGTCGGCCAGTGCAATCAGATCGGCTACGGTCAGGTCGGGCTCGATGCCCCAGGGATCGAAGGGGGCATCGAGGCTACGCCGGACCCAAGCGGCATGCAGCCCGGCATGGCGCGCGCCGATCACATCGAAGGGGTTGCTGGAGATCAGCCAGGTATCGCCGGGAGCGACCTCCAGGCGGTTACGCAGATGGGCGTAGACGGCGGGGTCGGGCTTGAAGCGCTTGACCTCGTCGACGCTGATCACTGCCTCGAAGTGCGCGAGCATACCGGCCTGGTCGAGCAGGGCGTTCACCGCCTCGTAGGTGCCGTTGGAGAAAGCCACGCAGCGCAGGCCGGCAGCGGCCAGACGCTCCAAAGCGGTGGCCGCCTCGGGAAAGGACGGCAAGCGAGCATAGACGGCCATTAGATGGTCCTTGTCGACATCCGACAGCTGGGTCTGCATGGCTCGGTCGGTGAAATCCAGCGCTTCTCGGGTGCACTGTCCGAAGGGCACATAGGCACCCATCAGGCCACGCCGGAAGCTGTACTCCAACTGTTTGTCACGCCAGCGACGCGAGAACTCGGCGGCAAGTTCCGTGTTGCCGCTCTTGCCTAGCCGTGCCTCAAGCTCGGTGACCACGCCGTGGGTATCGATCAGGGTACCGTAGACATCGAAGGCCAGTACCGTTGCCATGTGCCGCACTCCTCGTTGCGCTTCGTCCTTCTCAGCATGGGGGCAGGGAGTTGGATGCTCAAGGCCTGCCAGGCGAGACGTGGCGGCTCATCGTCCGGCAAGCCGCGACAGAGCGAAGCTGGCGATAGCCGTGTCCTGCACGCCGGTGCCGGTCAGGTCGCAGACCGTGATGTCGGCCTCGGAAGTCCGTAACCGCTCGCCCCGGTCGATCACCCGGCCAAGCTCGAGAACATCGAACGGTGCCTTGCGCTTCTGCTGGGTAAAGACCTTGAGTTCACCATTGTGCTCACTCTGCGCGCGACTATCGCAAACGAAGGCATTGGCTCGGGTCAGCACCGATTCGTCGAGCTCGCGCTTATCGGGACTGTCCGACCCCATGGCCGTAACATGCACGCCTTCCGGCAGATCGTGGGCGAAGAGAAGTGGCTGTCGCGCCGACGTCGCAGTGATGATGATATCGGCTTGGTCGCAGGCAGCATGCACGCTGTCATGCATGCTGACGGTAAAGCCTCGCCTGCGCATGCTATCGGCGTAGTACTCGGCTGCCTCAGAACGGCGAGCCCATACGTCAACGATATCGATGTTGCGCACCAGGCGCAGAGCTTCGACCTGGCGCTGCGCCTGCTCGCCAGCGCCCAGGACCGCTACCCGACGGCTGTCCTCGCGGGCGAGATACTTGGCGGCGATGGCACCCGCCATGGCAGTGCGCACCATGGTCAGATAGCCTTCGTCGAACAGAACCGCCTCGACCTGACCGGTCCTGGCAGAGAACAGCATCATCAGGCCGTTGAGACTCGGCAGGCCATGCTTGGGGTTGTCGAAGGCGCCACTGCTGACCTTGATCGCATAGCGCTCCCAGCCCTTGATGTGAGCGGTCTTGACGTCGACTTCGCTGTTGAACTCCTCCATGACCATCGACATGATCGGCGGTTGCACCGCCTCGCCGCGCCCCAGGGCGATGAAACCCGCCTCCACCTGGCGTAGCGCTTCGTCGTCGATACCGACCACGGCCTCGATCTCGTCTCGTTGATAAAGCCTCATCTCTCCTCCTTGATAGCCAGGCGCACGGGAGCACAGGATATGGGTTACATGTGAGGATTCCGACGGTCCGGCTCCGCGCAACGCAACGATTCGCTGGCACAGGCATTCGCGCGGCGATTCCTTCAACGACCGGCAAGCCGCCGCGCCCGATCCAGTGTCTCAAGCGCCACACCGTTACCGGAGAGCACCAACGCTACCCGTCGACCGCGCACGTCGATGTCATGCTCGACGAGTGCGGCAAGCCCCACTGCAGCGGCTCCCTCCACCAGCAATTTCTCGTGCTCGAGGATGTCGACCATGGCGTGAGCGATGGCCTGCTCCGAAACTTGGTAGTGATCGTCCATCACTTCACTCACCAGGGCCAGAGTACAGCGATTGTCGAGGCCGATACCGCCGCAAAGGGAGTCGGCCAGGCTTTCGACCTCCGCCACCTGCACGGCTCGGCCAGCCTGCAGGCTTTCCCACATGGCGGGTCCACGCGACAGGCTCACTCCCGTGATCGTTGTCGTGGGCCGTATGGCTTTTACCGCCGCACCAATGCCGCCCAAAAGCCCTCCACCGGACAAGGCGATCACGACCCGGTCTAGATCGGGCACTTCCTCCATCAGCTCGAGGCCGATGGTTCCCTGCCCGGCAGCGATCAGCGGGTCGTCGAAGGGCGGGATCAACCTCATGCCGCGCTCATGCACCAGCCGATCGACCTCGAGGAAGGCTTCGTCCTGGCTTTCGCCCACGCGCTTCACCTCGGCGCCCAACGCCTCGATGGCGGCCACCTTGTTGGCCGGCACCAGCCGCGAGAGGCAGATCGTCGCCGGCACCCCGAGGCGGGCTGCGGCAAACGCCACCGCACGCCCATGGTTGCCGGTGGAAGCCGTGGTCACACCGGCGGCCAGGGCATCTCGCCCTTCACGCTCGATCAGTGCGGCGATCATGTTGGTGGCCCCGCGCAGCTTGAAGGCTCCCGTGGGTTGAAGGGTTTCCAGCTTGAGCAGGATCTCGGCATCGAAGCGCCGGGAAAGCATAGCGGAATGAATCAATGGGGTACGCACCGCCTCACCGGCAATGCGCCGGCGCGCCTGGTACACGGAAGCGAGGGAAACACCGTGGTAGGAATATGACATATCGCTGTCGATTCGAAAGCTCGTAGCGTCGGTTAGGGTTTTTCCAGACTAGGAAAGATTGCCGGCCAGAGCCAAGAAAAAGGCCGCGGGGTTGCCCGCGGCCATGCTGTGACACGGCGATTCAGCTGATCGACATGGCGGTCTTGATGGCACCTTCACGGACCAGTTGATCGGTGACCTTGCCCACCGCACGCTCGGTGCGGGCAACGATCTCGTCCACCTCGGCGCGGGTCGCGACCAACGGCGGGGCAAAACCGAGAATGTCGCCCTGAGGCATGGCGCGGGCGATCAGGTTCTCGTCCAGCGCTGCCGCGGCGATACGCGCACCGACCTTGTGGGCGGCATCGAAGTGCTTGCGCTTGACCGGGTCGACGGAGAATTCCAGCGCGGCCAGCATGCCCACACCGCGCACGTTACCGACGATGGGATGCTCGCCGAAGGCGGCCTGCATCTGCTGCTGCAGATAGGCGCCGGTCTCGGCGGCGTTGGCGGTAAGCCCCTCGCGCTCGATGATCGCGAGGTTGGCCAGCGCAGCGGCACACCCAAGGGCGTGACCGGAGTAGGTCCAGCCGTGACCGATGGGGCCATACTCGGCGGTGCCCTGCTCCAGCACGCTCCACACGCGGTCGCCGACGATCACGCCGGAAAGTGGCTGGTAAGCGCTGGTCAGGCCCTTGGCGACGGTAATCAGGTCGGGCTTGATGCCGTAATAGTGGCTGCCGAAGTCGGCCCCGATACGGCCGAAGCCGCATACCACTTCGTCGGCGATCAGCAGCACGTCGTACTTGGCCAGCACCGCCTGAATCGCCTCCCAGTAACCTTCCGGCGGCGGCACGATACCGCCGGTGCCGAGCACCGGTTCGCCGATGAAGGCCGCCACGGTGTCGGGGCCTTCGGCCAGTATCATCTCTTCGAGCTTGGCGGCGCAGAATTGCGAGAACTCACGCTCGCTAATGCCTTGCTGCTCGGCAGCGCGGTGGTAGTAGTGCGGCGCCTCGGTGTGCAGGATACCGGCCAACGGCAGATCGAACTGGTCGTGAAACGCCTTGAGACCGGTCAGCGAGCCGGTGGCCAGGCCCGAGCCGTGGTAACCGCGCTGGCGCGAGATCACCTTTTTCTTCTGCGGGCGACCGAGCACGTTGTTGTAATAGCGCACGATCTTGAGCTGGGTCTCGTTGGCGTCAGAGCCGCCGAGGCCGTAGTAGACCTTGGACATGCCGGGGCCGGCGAGCGCGAGGATTTTCTCGGAGAGCGCGATCTGCGGCTCGTTGGAGTGGCCAACATAGGTGTGGTAGTAGGAGAGCTCCAGCGCCTGCTGATAGATCGCCTCGGCCACCTCGGTGCGGCCGTAGCCGATGTTGACGCAATACAGCCCGGCGAAGCCGTCGATGAACTCGCGGCCGTCCTTGTCGACGATGTGGATGCCCTTGCCACCGGTGATCACCCGGCCCGGCGCGTCGCCGTGGGCGAAGTCGCGCAGGTGGGTGGAGGCGTGGAAGGTGACCTTGCGGTCGCGCTCGATCAGGTCGCGGTGCTGCTGGTTCATTATGTTCTCTCTTTCCTTCGAGTCCCCGCCTCGGCGGGGAAATGTTCGTGTTCGTTCGTTTTAGTCCAGGTCCAACGCCAGGCCGAAGCGCAGCAAGCTCAACTACCAGATACGGAGCCCAGGGCGCCCAGGCAGTAATACTTGGTTTCCAGATACTCATCGATGCCGGTGATGCCGCCCTCGCGGCCCAGGCCCGACTGCTTGACGCCGCCGAAGGGCACCGGCGGGCCGGTCATCTTCACCGAATTGACGCTGATCATGCCGTACTCCAGCGCCCGCAGCAGCTTCCAGATGCGGCGGATGTCATGGGTATAGACGTATGCCGCCAGGCCGTACTCGGTGTCGTTGGCCATGGCGATCACTTCGTCGTCGTCGCGGTAGGCGGTCACGCCGGCCACGGGGGCGAAGTTCTCCTCGCGCCATACCTTCATCTGCGGCGTCACGCCGGTGAGCAGCGTGGGCATGAAGAAGTTCTCTCCCGGCGCGTGGGTCTGGTCGCCGGCCACCAGGGTCGCACCCCGGGAGATGGCGTCATCGACGATGGCCGCCGCCTTGTCCACCGCCTGGCGGTGGATCAACGGCCCCAAGTCGATCTCGCTCTCCATGCCGTTGCCCACGGTCAACGCCGCCATGCGCTCGACGAAGTGCGCGACGAACTCGTCGTGAATAGACTCGTGCACCAGGATGCGGTTGGCCGCCAGGCAGTCCTGCCCTGCCGTCTGGAACTTGGCCGCCACCGCGGCGAAAGCCGCCTCCTTCGGGTCCATGTCGGGGCCCACGATGAAGGGGGCGTTGCCGCCGAGCTCCAGCGACACGCGCTTCACGGTCTGGGCGCTCTGCTCCAGCAGCAGCCGGCCGACGCGCGTGGAACCGGTGAAGGATAGCGCCTTGACGCGCTCTTCGGCACACAGAATTTTCGACACTTCCGCCGGTTCGCCCAGCACCACGTTGAATACCCCCGCCGGAATGCCGGCGCGCTCGGCCAGTTCGGCCAGCGCCAGCGCCGAGAACGGCGTCTCGCCGGCGGGCTTGACCACCACGGTGCAGCCAGCAGCCAGGGCGGCGGCGGCCTTGCGGGTGATCATCGCCAGCGGGAAGTTCCATGGCGTGATCAGCGCGGCGATGCCCACCGGCTCCTTGAGCGTACCCAGGGCGGCATTGGGGATGTGGCTGGGGATGGTCTCGCCGTAAGTGCGCTTGCCCTCTTCGGCGAACCAGCGCACGAAGCTGGCGCCGTACTCCACCTCGCCGCGAGCGTCGGGCAGCGGCTTGCCCTGCTCCAGCGTCATGATGATCGCGAGATCCTCGCGGTGGGCCTGCAGCAGGTCGTGCCAGGCCAGCAGACGCTCGGCGCGCTCGTCGGCGCGCAGCGCCCGCCAGTGAACGAAGGCGGCATCGGCAGCGTCTACCGCTTCGCGGATCTGATGCGCTTCGAGCCAGGGGATATAGCCGATGGGCTCACCGGTGGCGGGATCGAACACGGTCTCTTCACGGCCGCCCTCGCCATGAGTCCACTTGCCGTTGACGTAGGCGTGCTGACGAAACAGACGCGGATCATCAAGCATGGTGGACAGTGTATTGGTCAGCTTCATGTTCATGGGCACCTCCCCTGACACCGACCCCTCGCTCACGGGCCGGCTGTGGCAAAAACGACAGAGCAGCCGGCGGCTGCTCAATGGCTACAGGGTAAGGGCAAACCCGGGGCGGGACTTTTCGTTAACCAGCAGGGCAAGTGCGTTTTTTTTTGTGTTAGCCGACAAAGCTGTGCTTTTTTCCTCGCCGCGGCTCAGGACAGCCGGTCGGGCATGACGTGGGAACTCTTCTGCTTCACCGTCTTGGTCACGATGTAGGTGAAATAGCGCTCGATACCGACCTCTGAGGTGAGCCACGCATCGATCAGCCGCTGGTAGGCATCGACGGAGTCGGCTTCGATCTTGATCAGATAGTCGACCCCGCCCCCCACCGCCACACACTCGGTCACTTCCGGCGTCTCCTGCACCCGGGCCTCGAAGAGGGCGAAGCTCTCGGCATTGTGCTGCTTGAGCTCGATCTGCACCCACACCGGAGTACGTTTGACCAGCGCATCGGGGTTGATACGCGCACTGTACCCCTCGATGATGCCGGCCTTCTCCAGGCGTCGAACCCGCTCCCAGCACGGGCTGACCGAGAGATTGATCGCCTCGGCCAGCTTCGACTTGGTGATGCGACCATCGCGGGTCAGGATCTCGAGAATCTTCAGATCATAGCGATCGAGTTTCATGGCTCTCTCTATGTCAGCCTCAGCCCAGCGAATCCACGACCTCGGCGATCACGGCAATAGTGTCCCCCATGTTGACCAGGGCCGGGAAACGGCGCGCCACCAGGATGCCGTCGCGACTGGCGCGGTACTCCACCGGCGCGGCACCGCTGCGGGTCATGTCGTAGACCCGCGCGATCACCTGCCCCTCGTTCACCGGGTCGCCCAGCGCCAGAGTCAGCTCGAGCAGCCCCGTATGCTCGCTCTGCACGTAACAGCTGGCATCGGGCATGTCGAGATAGACCTGGGGTTCGGCGGGCATCTCCACCTCCCCCTCCAGCAGGCCGAAGTGGATCAGGAAATTGCGCACGCCACGCTCGGTGATGGCCAGGCTTTCAGGGGTCGAAGTGCCACCGCCGCCGAGTTCGGTGGCGACGAACACCTTGCCCTGGCTCTCCACCGCAGTGTCGAAAAGCGCCGCGGCGTCGAGCTCGAACATCATCATGGCGTAAGGAGCGCCGAAGGCCTTGGCACCCTCCAGCGCCTGGCGCTGCTGCTCGGGGTTCTCGAGCACGTGGGAGGCGCCGAAGGGCAGGATGTCCAGGGTGCGGCCACCGGAGTGGAGATCGAGCACCACGTCGCACATCGGCACCATCACCCGGGTGAAGTAGTCGGCGATCTTCGCGGTGACGCTGCCGTCGGGGTCGCCGGGGAAGCTGCGATTGAGGTTGCCGCCATCCATCGGAGACGTGCGTTTGCCGGCCATGGCCGCCGGCAGATTCATCATCGGCACGATGATCACCCGGCCGCGCACGTCTTCGGCGCGCAGGGAGTTCGCCAGCTTCATCAGCGCGGTGATGCCCTCGTATTCGTCACCGTGATTGCCGCCGGTCAAAAGCGCCGTGGGGCCTTCGCCGTTGCCGACCACGGTGACCGGGATCATCACCGCGCCCCAGGCCGACTCATCGGTGGAGATCGGCAGCTTGAGAAAGCCGTGCTGGACGCCGTCGGCGTCGAAGTCCACGGTGGCGCTGATCGGGCTGGGTCGCTTGCTCATCTTGGCTCTCCTTATTTCACGAATAGCTGGCGGGGAAAGTTGGCCAGCGACTCGCAACCGGTCTCGGTGATCAGAATGCTCTCGGTGATCTCCAGTCCCCAGTCGTCCTGCCACAGGCCGGGCATGAAGTGGAAGGTCATGCCCGGTTCGAGGATATTGTCGTCCGAAGGGCGCAGACTCATGGTGCGCTCGCCCCAGTCAGGCGGATAGCTGATGCCGATAGGATAGCCGCAGCGCGCACCGCCGCGGTCGAAGCCGTACTTGTCCATGGCGGCGCCCAGCGCCATGGCGATATCGGCGGTACGGTTGCCGGGGCGGGCCACGGCAAGCCCGCGCTCGATCCCTTCGAGCAGGGCCGATTCGGCGCGAATGAAATCCTGCGGCGGCCGTCCCAGGAACACGGTGCGCGACAGCGGCGCATGGTAGCGCTTGAACACGCCGGCGATCTCGAAGAAGGTGCCCTCCCCTTCGCGGAAGGGGGTGTCGTCCCAGGTCAGATGGGGCGCCGCCGCGTCCTTGCCGGTGGGCAGCATGGGCACGATGGCGGGGTAGTCGCCGCCATGCACCTTGCCGTTCTCGTCCACCCAACCCTCGATACCGACACGGTAGATCTCGGAGACCAGCTTGCTCTTGGGCAGACCGGGTTCGATCACCTCGAGAATGCGCGAATGCATGCCCTCGACGATCTTGCCGGCAACGCGCATGTAGGCGATTTCCTGGGGCGACTTGATCTTGCGGCACCAGTTGACCAATGCATTGGCATCCAGAAACCGTGCGTGAGGCAGCTCGCGCAAGAGGCTCTGGTAGGCCTTGGCCGAAAAGTAATAATTGTCCATCTCCAGGCCCACCACCCCCTGGTGCCAGCCGCGGTCGGGCATGATCGACTGGGCCAGGTAGTCCATGGGGTGCATGTCCGGGTTCTGCACGTAGTAGTCTGGGTAGTAGGTGATATTGTCAGGATCGATCCAACAGGTGCGCAGTGCCCCGTTGGCATCCATACGGCGACCGTACCAGACCGGCTCGCCCTCGAGCCCTACCAGCACGCATTGATGCACATAGAAGGACCAGCCGTCGTAGCCGGTCAGCCAAGCCATGTTGGAGGGATCGCTGATCACCAGCACGTCGATCCCTCGACTGGCCATTTCGGCACGTACCTTCCATAGGCGGCTTGCGTATTCTTCACGAGTGAAGGGCAGGGTTACCT
>NZ_JBYCKL010000065.1:0-110926 GCF_057473365.1 Halomonas sp. TH-94 | reverse complement strand
GCAGTCAGGCGTGGAAACCGAGCATCCAGCGGGTACGCAAGGTCTCGGCGGCGCTCAAGGCCTATGCCCTGTTGGCCACCTCCGCCGACAAGGGCGCCGTAAGAGACCTCTCCAAGCTCGATTGACCGGGCGACGAACCGGGCGAGGCCCGGTTCGTCGTCACTGGCATTTCCATCCAGCAGTAAGGAACGACGACATGCGCAAGCAGACCTTCGGCGTCGGTCTGATCGGTTTCGGTACTGCCGGCCGCCTCTTCCATGCCCCGCTGATCCAGGCCACGCCGGGCCTCGAGCTGCTGGCCGTGGTCAGCAGTTCGACGGCAAAGGTGAACGATGTGCTGCCCGACGTCGAGGTGCTGCCCAAGGCTTCGGCGCTGCTGGCCCGGCCGGACATCGATCTGGTGGTCATTGCCAGCCCCAACGAGACTCACTATCCGCTGGGCAAGGCGGCGCTCGCGGCCGGCAAGCACCTGGTGATCGACAAGCCCTTGACCGTGTCGCTCTCCGAGGCTCGTCTGCTCAAGGCCGAGGCCGACAAGGCCGAGCGTCTGCTCAGCGTTTTCCACAACCGCCGTTGGGACAGCGATTTCCTCACGCTGCAAGCGCTGCTTGCCGATGGCTGCGTTGGCCGACCGGTGTCGCTGGAGCTGCGCTTCGATCGATTCCGTCCCACTGTGGCCGACCGCTGGCGCGAGCAGCAAAAGCCCGGCAGTGGGATCTGGTACGATCTCGGCTCGCACCTGCTCTATCAGGCGCGGTCGCTATTCGGCATGCCGCGGGCGATTTTGCTCGACCTGCAGGCGGTGCGCGACGGCGCCGAGGTGGACGACGACTTCCATGCCCTGCTGGACTACGACGGGCTTCGGGTCACCCTGCGCGCCAGCTCCCTGGTCGCGGAACCGACTCCGCAGCTGGCGTTGCACGGTACCCGCGGCAGTTTCGTCAAGTATGGCCGCGATCCTCAGGAGAACTGGCTGCGCGAGGGGGGCACGCCGTCTCGCTGCTGGGGTATCGATCCGCGGCCGGGGCTGCTGACCCTGATCGATGAAAGTGACGGCGATGCCTTGGTCTCCAGCGAATATCCCGGTTTGCCCGGGGATTACCTGGCCTACTATGTCGGTATCGCCGAATCGCTGACCAGCGGCGCCCCGCCGCCGGTTAGCGTGGAAGAGGGTATCGAAGTCATGACGCTACTCGAGGCCGGCCTGGACAGCTACCGCCAGAGCCGCTGGATACGCTTCAAGGAGGGAGCCGGCTCGCTGCGCCATCTGCATCGCCATGGTTGAATGTGGGGCTACCAGGCCAGCGTCGGCTCGCTGTAGCGACGTTGGCGCAGGGTGTCCCGAGCGATGAACAGGGCGGCGATGGCACGCGCTTCGTGAAAGTCGTCGCGCATCAATAGCGCCGGCAGATCCTCGAGCGCGTGGGTTTCCACGATCAGTGGCTCCGGCTCGTCACCCGGCAGGCGCTTGGGATACAGCTCGGTGGCGAGCAGTACCTGCATCCTGTGGCGCATGTAGTTGGGTGCCAGTGACAGCTCCACCAGCGGTTCGATGCGTCGCGCGCCAAAGCCGCACTCTTCCATCAATTCCCGATTGGCCGCTGTGATGATGTCCTCGCCGGGGTCCACCAGCCCTTTGGGCAGCGTCAGTACGTAGTCCTCGAAGCCTGCGGCGTACTCTCGTATCAGCAGCACGTGATCCGGATCGGGCATGGCAATGATCATGACGGCGCCCTGATCGCTGCCGGTCAGGCGCTCGAAGGTGCGCTCGGCGCCGTTGGAGAAGCGCAGGTCGAGGGACTCGATGTGAAACAGGCGACTGCGGGCCACGGACTGGCGCGAGAGCACCTGGGGTTTGTGCAGGGTCTGCTTGTCTGTCATGAAGGCTCCGTTCGTGCGACGGCCGTTGGCTGGCTTCCTGACGGGAATGCGCCGTCGTCATCCTTTGGGTACAATATCACGCCTTCCTCCGCTCAGATGCCACCGGGAGTCGCCATGATCGACTGGCGCGCCATCGATACCGTTCTGCTGGACATGGACGGTACGCTGCTCGACCTTCATTTCGACAGTCATTTCTGGCTGGAGCACCTGCCGCGTCGCTATGGCGAACTCCATCGCCTCGACGAAGCCACCCAGGAGCAGCTGCGTTCGCGCATCTTGCGTGAACAGGGCACCCTCAACTGGTACAGCCTAGCCTACTGGAGTCGGGAGCTGGGCGTGGACATCGTGGCACTCA
This sequence comes from Halomonas sp. TH-94, assembly GCF_057473365.1. Lineage (NCBI taxonomy): Bacteria > Pseudomonadati > Pseudomonadota > Gammaproteobacteria > Oceanospirillales > Halomonadaceae > Halomonas > Halomonas sp. TH-94. Next base: position 108,690 of record NZ_JBYCKL010000065.1, on the reverse strand, counting down.
AGCGCGAGATACAGCATTTGATCGGCCTGCGCAGCGATGCACTCGATTTTCTCAAATGGCTCAAGCAGGCGCACCCGAGGGTCGTGCTGGCGACCAATGCCGACCGCGAGAGTCTTGGGCTCAAGCTGCCACTCACTGGTCTGGAAAGCTATCTGGATGCCATTGTCTCCTCGGCCGATCTCGGCGTACCCAAGGAAGCCCAGGAGTTCTGGTTCGCGCTGCAGGAGGTCGAGCCCTTCGATCCGGCGCGTACGCTGTTCATCGACGACAATCCCGCGGTCCTGGAAAGCGCCAGGGAGTTCGGCATTCGCCACCTGCTCGGTATCAAGCAGCCCGACAGTACGCGGCCGGAAAAGGAGCTCAAGGAGTTCATCGCTCTGGACCGCTTCGCCACGATCCTGCCCCAGGGGCTACCCTTGGAGATACGCGGTGCTGGCGGAATTCGAGCTGAGACAGGAGAAAGCGGTGGATAGCGTACGACTCGACAAGTGGCTGTGGGCTGCACGCTTCTTCAAGACTCGTGCGCTGGCCAAGAAGGCCATCGAAGGCGGCAAGGTGCACTACAATGGCGGGCGTGCCAAGACCAGCAAGAACGTCGAGCTCGGCGCGCTGATTCGTGTCCCCCAGGGTTGGGACGTCTGGGAAGTGGAGGTGATGGCGCTTTCCGACCAGCGCCGCGGTGCGCCCGAGGCCCGTGAACTCTATCGCGAGACCGAAGAGAGCGTCGAACGCAGAACGCGCGAGGCGGAAGGCCGACGGCTGACCAACCAGGCCATGCAGCATCCGCTCAAGCGCCCCGACAAGAAGCAGCGCCGCGATATCCAGCGTTTCCAGCGTCAGCGGGACGAGTGATCGCCGCCTGACGCCACCGCCCTGAACGATCCTATTCCGGAATCAACCATGACCGACAAGATCCAGCGCTTTCTTTTCGAACGCACCAACGTCCGTGGTGAGATCGTCACCCTGGAGCGAGCCTATGCCGAGGTGCTCGAGCGGCATGGCTACCCGGCAGTCGTCAATCGCCTGTTGGGCGAGTTGCTGGCCGCCGTGGCGCTGCTCACCGATACCGTCAAGCTCGACGGTATCCTCAGCATCGAGGTACGCGGCCAGGGTGAGCTGTCGCTGCTGATGGCGGAATCCAACCCGGGCGGCGAGCTGCGCGCCATCGCCCGCCTGGCCGAGAGTGCCAGCCTGCCGGAAGGGGAGGCGGGCTTTCGCGATCTCGTCGGTGACGGTCATATCGTGATCACGCTCGACCCGCGCGAGGGCAATCGCTACCAGGGTATCGTGGCGCTCGATCATGACAGCCTGGCCGGCTGTCTCGAAGCCTACTTCGCACAGTCCGAACAGCTGCCTACCCAGCTGTGGCTGCGTGCCGACGGCCAGCGTGCGGGCGGGTTGTTGCTTCAGCGCCTGCCGGACGAATCGCAGAACCAGGACGAGGATGCCTGGGAGCGTACCGTTCACCTGGCGAAGACCCTGAAGACAGAAGAGCTGCTGGGACTTGACCAGCATGAGCTTCTCCACCGCCTCTACCACGAGGAGACGGTGCGGGTATTCGAACCCAAGGCGCTTCGTTTCGGCTGTACCTGCTCGCGGGAACGCATCGGCGCGGGGTTACTGACACTGGGCGCCGTCGAGCTGCGGGACATCCTCGCCGAGCAGGGCGAGATAGAGACTCAGTGCCATTTCTGCCATACCCACTTCCGTTTCAGTAAAGGCGAAGTCGAGACGCTGCTGCGCGATCAGGACGGCCCGGCCCCGACCTTGCACTGACGTTTTCGGCGATGTGATGGCCGAGAGGCTGAGGAGCGGCTCGTTCGTACGCCTGACCATGCTGCATTGCACAAGCATGGTTGTAGTCAAACTGCGGCGATTTGTCTCGATGTAGTAGTAAAACTACAAGAACTTCGGCCAATGTTACCGTTTCCTGTCGGCTTCCTTTTTGCCATAATGGCGCCGCCTTAAGGCCGATCGCCGCATTACAAGACGGCAACGATCCGCACGGACGATCGGAGACCTCAAACGCAACCGGCGTTACGGACGCCTGGCATACGAGAGAGAACCGGCCGCAAGGCCCAGGAACCGACATGACCACAACCCAAGCCGCTCCTCAAGCACACGTCAATCTCAGTAGCGCAGAACTCATCGAGCGTGCCGTGGCACGCGGTGAAGGCCGTCTGGCCGCCAATGGCGCCCTGGTGGTAAACACCGGCCTGCGTACCGGTCGCTCGCCCAAGGATCGCTTCATCGTCGATGAGCCCTCCACCAGCGGCGATATCGACTGGGGCAGCGTCAATCGCCCCTTTCCCGCCGAGCAGTTCGACGCCCTGTGGAACCGCGTCGAAGACTATCTCGGCAGCGCCGAGCGCTTCGTCACCGAACTGCACGTGGGCAGCGATCCGACCCACTACCTGCCGGTGCGTGTGACTACCGAGACGGCTTGGCACAACCTCTTCGGTCGTACCATGTTCGTGCGCCCCGAGGGCTACAACCCCGCCGCCAAGGAGGAGTGGACGATTCTCAACGCGCCCTTCTTCGAGTGCGACCCGAACCGTGACGGCACCAATTCCGACGGCACCGTGATCATCAACTTCGCCCAAAAGAAGGTGCTGATCGCCGGTATGCGTTATGCCGGGGAAATGAAGAAGGCGATGTTCTCGGTACAGAACTTCCTGCTGCCGGCTTCCGATGTACTGCCCATGCACTGTAGCGCCAACGTCGGCGAGGACGGCGAGACGGCGCTGTTCTTCGGCCTTTCCGGCACCGGCAAGACCACGCTTTCCGCCGACCCGGCCCGCTACCTGATCGGCGACGACGAGCACGGTTGGGGCCCCGGTACCGTGTTCAACATCGAAGGTGGCTGCTACGCCAAGTGCATCGATCTGTCGGCCAAGAACGAGCCGGTGATCTGGAATGCCATCAAGTTCGGCACCGTGCTCGAGAACGTGGTTCTCGACGATCGCCGCGAGCCCGACTACACCGATGACAGCCTGACTCAGAACTCTCGTGCCGCCTACCCGCTGGAGCACGTCGACAAGCGCGTGCCTGAGAACCGTGCCGGCGAGCCCAATGCCATCATCTTCCTGACCTGCGACATGTCGGGCGTGCTGCCGCCGGTGTCGATCCTCTCCAAGGAAGCGGCGGCCTACCATTTCCTTTCCGGCTACACCGCCAAGGTGGGGTCTACCGAGATGGGTTCCTCCGCGGGACTGGAAGCGACCTTCTCGACCTGCTTCGGTGCGCCGTTCTTCCCTCGCCCGGCCCGCGTCTACGCCGACCTGCTGATCAAGCGCGTCGAGGCCAAGGACGCTCAGGTCTATCTGGTCAATACCGGCTGGACCGGCGGTTCCTACGGCGAGGGTGGTTCGCGCTTCTCGATTCCGACGACCCGCGCCATCATCAGCGCGATTCAGTCCGGCGTGCTGCGCGAAGTCGAGACCAAGCGCATCGACGGCCTCAATCTGGACGTGCCGGTATCGGTCCCGGGTGTCGATTCGCGCCTGCTCGACCCGCGCGAAACCTGGGAAGACCAGGCGGCTTACGATCGCAAGCTGCGTGATCTGGCGGCCAAGTTCGTCGACAACTTCAAGAAGTTCGAAGGGGTCAGCGAAGGTATCGTCAAGGCCGGTCCCAGTTTGACCTGAACCTGAGCTGCCCGCGGCAGTCTGAAAGGGGGAAGAGGCAGATGCCTCTTCCCCCTTTTCTTTGCGACGTTCTTTACCGACGTTCGCCCAACGGACCCGAGGGTAGATGAGATGAAGAGACGACACTTTCTCGGCGTTCTGGGCGCAGGCGGCGCGGCCTGGCTTGTGCCGAGCGTCGGCTGGGGGTTCCCCCGGCTGAGCCTCGAGCCTGCAGCGGGCTTGGAACGGCTCGAGCTCTCCCGCGACGAATGGCGTGAACGACTCACGCCCGAACAGTTCTGGATCCTTCGGGAGCACGGCACAGAGGAGCCTTTCTCGAGCCCGCTCGACAAGGAGTGGGGCGAAGGAGAGTACCGCTGCGCCGGCTGCGACCTGCCACTGTTCGACAGCGCCATGAAATATGACTCGGGCACCGGCTGGCCTAGCTTCTTCGCTCACATCGAGGGGCACCTGCTCAGCCAGCTCGACTTCAGCATGATCTGGCCCCGGCGCGAATACCACTGCGCCCGCTGCGGCGGCCATCAGGGCCATGTCTTCAGCGACGGCCCCGAGCCCACCGGCCTGCGCTGGTGCAATAACGGTCTGGCGCTCGCCTTCGTGCCGGCGACTACCTGAACCCCTCTACGATATGCTGCGCCAGACCATCAACTGCGGGTGAGGTGGCCTCAGGCGAGCGCAGCAGCACGATGGAGCCTTCCGGCAGCGGGGGGAAATCGTCCGCTTCGTCGAGAATGCGCATGCCGGGTGTGACCAGGCTCTTCATCAGTGCCGATACGGCAAGCCCGGCGCCCACTACCGCCTGCAGGGTGGCCAGACTAGGACTCGAATAGGCAATGCGGTATTGACGCCCGGCACGGGTCAGAGCATTGCAGGCGTGTTGGCGACAGAAGCAGGGTTCCTCGAACAGCGCCAGGGGCAGCGGCGTCTGGCGATGAATGGAGTGGCTCTCCGCCACAACCCATACCGTTTCCTCCCGGCGCAGGATGGTGCCTATCTCCTGGCCTACCTGGCGGGTCACGATGCTCAGGTCGAGGCTGCCCTGTTGGCGGCCCAGCAGTTCGGAGGAGGGGGCGCACTGAACCTCGACGTCGACGAGTGGCCAGGTCTGAGAAAAGGACTTGAGGATCCCGGGTAGGAAGCGCATGACGAAATCGTCGGGTACGCCGATGCGTACCCGGCCCACCATCTCCGGTTCGCGCAGCATGTTGAGGGCTTCCCCTTGCAGGTCGAGGATACGGCGGGCGTAGCCGAGCAGCGTGGTGCCCTCGCTGGTGAGATGCATCTGGCGCCCCTGGCGCTCGAATAGCGGGCGCTGGATCACGTCCTCCTCGAGCCGCTTGATCTGCATGCTGACAGCCGACTGGGTGCGGTTGACCGCCTGGGCCGCACGGGTGAAACCCCCGTGGTCGACGATGGCGACGAAGGTGCGCAGCAGCTCATGATCGATGGTATGAAGCATGGTTGCCTTCCATCAGGATTGGTGATGAATGGTATAACAACTATTCGTTGGATTGATTCTAGCGGCTCGTCGACACTTTCTCCATCGCATCATTGCATGGAGGAAGACGAGCATGAACATGAAGGTAACCATAGTCGGTGAAGAGGCCTTGCCTCACCGCGAGCCCGGGGCGCGAGGGCGCCTGCGCTCCATCGTGGAAGTGTGGCGGTGGGCGCGACGCATGGACCGCCTGGTGCAGCTGCGCCGCGAGCGCAACCAACTGCTCGAGCTCAGCGACCACCAGCTGCGCGACATCGGCCTGACCCGTTACGAGGCAGCCCGTGAGTCGCGTCGCCACTTCTGGGACGACATCGGCTGGCGGCGCTGATCTCGGCGGCGACGGCGTGGCGTTTGTGGTACCTTGGCGCGATCTTTCGTTGCCGCAATACCAAGGATGTCATGGACGCCACGACCCGGATCATTTCGCGCCTCGCCGAGGAGCTTGCCGTTCGCCCACAGCAGGTGTCAGCTACCGTGGAGCTGCTTGACGGCGGCGCTACCGTGCCTTTCATCGCTCGCTACCGCAAGGAAGTCACGGGAGGGCTCGACGATACCCAGCTGCGCACCCTGGACGAGCGTTTGCGCTATTTGCGGGAGCTCGAGGAGCGCCGCACCGCCGTGCTCGCCGCTATCGACGAACAGGGCAAGCTGACACCGGAGCTCAGCGGACAGATCCAGGCAGCCGACACCAAGCAGCGCCTGGAAGATCTCTATCTGCCGTACAAGAAGAAACGCCGCACCAAGGCGCAGATCGCCCGTGAGGCGGGACTCGAACCGCTGGCCGATGCGCTGCTGGCCGACCCTACCCTCGACCCCGAGACCGAGGCGGCCGGCTATCTTCGTCCTGCCGAGGGCGACATACCGGCCATCGAAGATACCAAGGCGGCGCTGGATGGGGCGCGTCAGATCCTCATGGAGCGGTTCGCCGAGGACCCGGAGCTAGTCGGCTCACTGCGTGAACGGCTGTGGAGCGAGGGCGAACTCAGCGCCCGCTTGCTTCCTGGCAAGGAGCGCGAGGGCGCCAAGTTCTCGGACTACTTCGAGCACGACGAAGCGCTGGCCAAGGCACCTTCGCATCGGGCGTTGGCGATGTTCCGCGGGCGCAACGAGGGCATGCTGACGCTGGCCATTCGGCTGCCCGGCGAGGACGATGCCCCGATTCATCCGGCGCAGGTGGCTATCGCCAGGCATTTCGGCATTCGCGACGAGGGGCGTGCCGCCGACAAGTGGCTGGCCGACGTGGTGCGCTGGACCTGGCGGGTCAAGCTTTACACTCACCTCGAAACCGAGCTGATGGGGCGGCTGCGCGAGCGCGCCGAACTCGAAGCCATCGAGGTGTTCGCGGCCAATCTCAAGGATCTGCTGCTGGCGGCCCCGGCAGGGCAGAAGTCGACGCTTGCCATCGACCCGGGTCTGCGTACCGGCTGCAAGGTGGCGGTGGTGGATGCCACCGGCCAGTTCCTCGAACACACCACTATCTACCCCCACGCCCCGCGCAACGCCTGGGACGCTTCGCTGGCCGAGTTGGCCAAGCTGGTGGAAAAGCACGACGTGGCGCTGATCGCCGTGGGCAACGGTACGGCGAGCCGCGAGACCGACAGGCTCGCCGGCGAACTGGTCAAGGCTTTCGCCGGTAAGCGAGCGCTGGCCAAGGTGATGGTCAGCGAGGCGGGCGCCTCGGTCTACTCCGCCTCGGAGTACGCTTCGAAAGAGCTCCCCGACCTCGATGTCACCATCCGCGGCGCGGTCTCCATCGCCCGGCGCCTGCAGGACCCGCTGGCCGAGCTGGTCAAGATCGAGCCCAAGTCCATCGGCGTGGGACAGTACCAGCACGATGTCTCACAGCTGCAGCTGTCGCGGAGCCTGGAGGCGGTGATCGAGGACTGCGTGAACGCCGTCGGCGTCGATCTGAATACGGCATCGAGCGCGCTGCTGTCGCGGGTGGCCGGCCTCAACCCGGCGCTGGCCGAGGCCATCGTGGCCCGGCGCAACGCCGAGGGTGCCTTCGCCAGCCGCAAGCAGCTGCTCGACGTCAGCCGTCTGGGGCCCAAGACCTTCGAACAGTGCGCCGGTTTCCTGCGCATCATGAATGGCACCAATCCGCTCGATGCCAGCGGCGTGCACCCCGAGGCCTACACGCTGGTGGAGCGCATTGCCAACCGCAGCGGGCGCCCGGTGGAGAGCCTCATCGGCGACAGCGCCACGCTCAAGGCGGTCAAGCCCGCCGAGTTCGCCGACGAGCGCTTCGGTGTGCCCACCATCAGCGACATCCTCAAGGAACTCGACAAGCCGGGCCGCGATCCGCGCCCCGAGTTCAAGGCCGCCGAGTTCCGCGAAGGTGTCGAGACCCTGAGGGACCTGGAAGCGGGCATGATCCTCGAGGGCAGCGTGACCAACGTCACCCACTTCGGCGCCTTCGTCGACATCGGCGTGCATCAGGACGGGCTGGTCCACATATCGGCGCTTTCCGACAAGTTCGTCGAAGACCCACGCTCGGTGGTCAAGGCCGGCGACATCGTCAAGGTCAAGGTCATGAGTGTGGATCTCGAACGGGCGCGCATCGGGCTCTCCATGCGCCTCGACGACCAGCCGGGAGAGGACGAGGGCGGCAGATCGTCGCGCAGTGCCCAGGGTGAGCGCCGCGGCGGGCAGGGCAAGGCGCAGCGCAAGAGTGCACCGCGCGAGCAGGCTCAGCCCAATCAGATGGGTGCCCTCGGGGCCGCGCTGCTGGCGGCGAAGAAGGGCAAATCTTGATCCTGATGCCCGTGTCGCCATACTCTCGACATCATTGGCGTGTCCGGCCGTCGCTGACGGCCGGCATGCATCGACAGAGAGGCCCGTTGAAGGCCTCCAAGACACGGGGTCCACGCCTTGTCTGAGAACTACACTGCTACCATTACGTACTTCACCGCGCTGGCCGCTCAGGGTCGCTTCGGGCGCCTGCGCCGTGGGCTGGAGAAGGAGGGGCTGCGGGTCGACCGTGAAGGGCGTATCGCCGCCACGCCGCATCCTCATGCGCTGGGCTCCAAGCTGACCCACCCGCATATCACCACCGACTATTCCGAAGCGCTGCTGGAATACATCACGCCGGTCTACTGTCGCCCCGGCGATGCCCTCGACTTCCTCACCGACCTGCACCGCTTCAGCTATCGCCACCTGGGCGATGAGCTGATCTGGCCGGCCAGCATGCCGGCCCGGCTCGACGGCAACGACAGCGTGACCATCGCCGACTACGGCAGCTCCAACGTAGGCACCATGAAGCATGTCTACCGCAAGGGGCTCGACGCACGCTACGGTCGTATCATGCAGGCCATCGCCGGCATCCATTATAACGTCTCGCTGCCGGACGAACTCTGGGCACTGCTGCGCGAGCGGGACGACGCCCTGGAGCTGTCCCTCGACGACTACCGCTCCAGCCGTTACTTCGGCCTGATCCGCAATTTCCGCCGTCACAGCTGGCTGCTGCTCTACCTGTTCGGTGCCTCGCCGGCGCTGGATCGTAGCTTCCTGCCTCAGGGCAACATCCCCGACAAGCTGCAGTCGCATGGCCGCGAGACTCTGCTTTCGCCCTACGCCACCAGCCTGCGCATGTCGGACCTTGGCTATCAGAACAAGGTCCAGGCGCAGCTGAAAATCTGCTTCAACTCGCTATCCAACTACGTCGGCACCCTGCGCCATGCCATCTCTACGCCCTGGCCCGCCTACGAGAAGCTCGGGGTCAGAAACGAGCGTGAATGGCAGCAGCTCAATGCCAACATCCTGCAGATCGAGAACGAGTACTACAGCGACATCCGGCCCAAGCGGGTCACGCGCCACGACGAGACGCCGAGCCAGGCGCTGGAGGCGCGTGGCGTCGAGTACATCGAGGTGCGCTGTCTCGACCTGGACCCTTTCCTGCCGCTGGGCGTCGACGAGTCGCGGCTGCGTTTCATCGATACCTTCCTGATGTGGTGCCTGCTGGCCGAGAGCCCCTGGATACCTGACGCGGAGTGCGACCGCCTGGACGACAACCGACGCCTGGTCGTGGAACGCGGGCGCGACCCCGAGCTCAGGTTGCTGCAGAACGGCTCGAGCCGCTCGGTGGCCGACTGGGGCGGTCAGATATTCGGCGAGCTCGCCCAGGCCGCTGAGCTGCTAGATGCCCTGGAAGAGGGGAGCCCGCATGCTGAAGCCGTTGCGGCGTTTGCGCCTTGGCTCGAGGACCCGTCACTGACGCCGTCCGCCAGATTGCTGGCACGCCTGGAGGCGACAGGAGAGGAGTTTGTCGAAGCCATGCTGTCACTGGCCGAAGAGCATGCCGAGCGCATGCGTCAGGAGCCTGTCAGCTCCGCACGCAGCATGACGTTCCACCAGATGGTGGAGACCTCCCATCAGCAGCAGCGCGATATCGAGGCGGCCGATACGTTGAACTTCGATGCATTTCTCGAGGCGTATTTCGCCAACGCCCGCGAGCCTCGTGTGGCGCTGGCAAGAGAGGGGGACGCCTGATGAAATCCACACTGCCACGCCTCAGCGTACGCCAGTGGAGTCTGGCCGGCCTGGCCTTCTGCGTACTGATGATGTTGGTCGCCCTGGGCCTCGAACATATTGGCGGACTCGAGCCCTGCCCGCTTTGCATCTTCCAGCGGGTCGCGGTGCTGTCGGCCGCTGCGGTATTCATCATCGCCGCCATCCACAACCCACGTGGGCGGCTCGGGGCCGTCGTCTACGGTGGGCTCTCGCTTGCCGCCGTGCTGGGCGGTATCGGCGTGGCCTGGCGCCACCTTTGGCTGCAGTCGCTGCCGCCCGATCAGGTACCGAGCTGCGGTCCCGGGCTCGACTACATGATGGACATCCTGCCGATGCGTGACGTGGTGTCCATGGTGCTGTCCGGCTCCGGCGAGTGCGCCGAGATCGACTTCCTGTTGCTGGGCATCTCGCTGCCCGGTTGGACGCTGATCGGTTTCGTCGTGCTGGCCCTGGCGCCGCTGGGCATGCTGTTCGGCGCCTTTCGCCAGCGACAAGCGAGCCTGAGCGGTAGCCACCGCCCGGCGTGAGCGGCGTGAAACGATAACGACAATAACGACAAGGAGCGAGTAATGCTCTACCGCGACTTCGCCACCCAGGAGGCCATCGACCGCGAGTACGACCCCATGCGCGGGCGTGACCCGGCTGCACTGCTGGCCGATTGGCAGGCGCGCAGCCAGGCGGCCCGCGAGCGCTGTCGCGTATCAGAGAGTATCGCCTTCGGGCCGACGCTGGCCGAGCGCATGGATATCTACCACGCCGAGAGCGAGAATGCCCCGCTGCACCTGTTCTTCCACGGCGGCTATTGGCGTTCGCTGGGGCATCGGGAGTTCGGCTTCATCGCCGAGGGGCTGGTTCGGTCGGGTATCAGCGTGGCGGTGGTGAACTACGCGCTGTGCCCCACGGTGGCATTCGGCGAGCTGGTGCGCCAGGCGCGCGCTGCGGTGGCCTGGGCTTACCGTCATGGGGTCGAGTTGGGTGTCGATGGTTCACGGCTGAGCGTTTCCGGCCACTCCGCCGGTGGCCACCTGGCCGCCATGCTGCTCGCCACCGACTGGCGGGGCCAGTACGGCCTGCCCGACGATCTCCTCGAAGGGGCTCTGTGCGTCAGCGGGCTATACGACCTGCGCCCCTTTCCCTGGTCATGGCTGCAACCGAAGCTACAGCTCAGCGGCCGTGACGTGGCCGACTACAGCCCGCTGCTCCTGCCCTGCCGGGTTCCCGCGCCGGTGCAGTTGGTGGCAGGGGGAGAGGAGTCCAGCGAGTTCGACCGGCAGATGCGAGCCCATGCCGAGCACCTCGAGTCCCAGGGTATCGCGGTAGGTGCCGAGCTGCTCTCGGGCGACGATCACTTCACGATTCTCGACCACTACGCACCGAGCGGACGCTTCGTTCAGCGCATCGCCGCCTTTCATGGTGCCTGATCACGCTTCGGGTAGGACAGCGGTCGCTTCGATCTCAACCTTCGCTCTATCCTCGATGAGGTCGGCCACCTGCACCATGGTCATGGCCGGGAAGTGCTTGCCCACCACCTCGCGATAGGCCGCACCGACTTCCTTCAGCCGCGCCAGGTACTCCTGCTTGTCGGTGACGTACCAAGTCAGTCGTACCAGGTGTTGCGGGCCGGCATCGGCCTCTTTCAATACTGCGACGATATTGGTCAACGCCTGGTGGACCTGAGCGACGAAGTCGTCGCTCTCGAAGACCTGGTCGCCGTTCCAGCCGATCTGGCCACCGACGTAGACAGTACGTCCGCTGGCGAGTACCCCGTTGGCGTAACCCACCGCGGCCTTCCAGTGCGAGGGGTGCAGCAGTTGGTGCAAGTTGGCGTCATTCATCTCGTTGTCCTTGTTGGCAGTCCTTGGCAAAGTGCCGGCGCATGTCGTCGGGCCAGGACAGGGGGCGACCGCTGTCCAGGTCGATGTACACCAAGGTGGAGTCGCAGGTCAGACGTGGCTCATCATCGCAGCGGGCCACCATGCGCAGGCTCAGGCTGGTGCGACCGACATCACGTATGGCGAGCTCGAAGATGAGCGTCTCGCCCAGTCTGCTGGGGGCGTGGAAGTCGGTCTCGATATGTGCCGTGGGAACGCCGGTGCGCGAGGTCACGTGCAGGCGATTGAAGTCGTATCCCACCGCTTCGGCAAAATAGTCTTCCACGACGGAATTGAGCATTTCGTAATAGCGCGGGTAAAAGACGATACCCGCCGGGTCGCAGTGCTGAAAGCGCACCTTGCGCTGTGTGGTGTATGGCATGGTGCTTCCTCTATACGCCCAGGTAGCGGTCGCGCAGGCCGTCGTCGAGTTCTCCGGGCTCACCCGTCCAGACCGTGCGCCCTTTTTCCAGAATGGTGCAGCGGTCGGCCACCGGCATCAGCTCGGTGAGCGACTTGTCGACGATCAGCGTGGATTGTCCCTGTGCCTTGAGCTCGCGGATGGCGGCCCAGATCTCGTGGCGAATCACCGGGGCGAGGCCTTCGGTGGCTTCGTCGAGTACCAGTAGACGCGGGTTGGTCATCAGGGCGCGGCCGATGGCGAGCATCTGCTGTTCACCGCCGGAGAGCGTGCTGGCCATCTGACTGCGACGCTCGGCCAGGCGGGGAAACAGTGCTTCGACACGCTCGAGGCTCCATTCGCCGGAGCGCGCGGTGACCAGCAGGTTCTCGCGTACCGAAAGATTGGGGAAGCAGCGCCGCCCCTCGGGCACGAGGCCAAGGCCGGCCTGGGCAATGCGATACGAAGGCAGGCGGCGCAGATCGTGGGACTCGAAGGTGATGCTGCCGCTGCGTGCCGGGGTGAGGCCGAAGATGGAGCGAATGGTGGTGGTCTTGCCCATGCCGTTGCGGCCCATCAAGGCGACCATTTCGCCCGCCTGGACGCTGAGGTCGACGCCGAACAGCGCCTGAGAGGGCCCGTAGTAGGTCTCGATCGAACTGACGTTGAGCATTCAATCCCCCAGATAGGCTTCGCGAACTTGCGGATTGGCACGGATCGCAGCGCTGTCGCCATGGGCGATCACGCCGCCGGCCACCAGCACCGAGATGCGATCGGCGAGGCGGAACACGGCGTCCATGTCGTGCTCGATCAACAGGATCGGCACCTCATGCTTCAGCGCTTCGAGCAGCTCGGTCAGGCGGGCCGTGCCCTCGGGCCCAAGGCCGGCCATGGGCTCGTCGAGCAGCAGCGCTCGCGGCTTCAGTGCCAGGGCGCAGGCCACCTCCACCTGGCGGCGCTCGCCGTGGGAGAGCTCGGCCACTGGCGTATCGGCGCGATGCAGCAGCTGCATGCGCTCCAGCGCCTCCAGGGCGGGGGCCAGCAGGCTCTCGTCACGGTGCACCGGCTTCCAGAAGCGAAAGCTGTGACCCTGCAACGCCTGCACGGCAATCATGACGTTGCGCTTGACCGATAGCGGCTCGGCCAGCGACGAGACCTGGAAGCTACGGCCGAGGCCCAGCCGCGCACGTTGGGCCACGCTGAGAGCGGTGATGTCCCGGCCGGCCAGCGCGATGCTGCCGGAGTCCGGCTTGATGCCGCCGGCAATCTGGCCGATCAGCGTCGACTTGCCGGCCCCGTTGGGGCCGATCAGCGCATGGATCTCATGTGGACGCAGGTCCAGGGAAACGTCACGGGTGGCCTGCAGGGCGCCGAAGCGCTTGTTGAGGTTGGCCAGGCTCAGTACGGCATCACTCATGGCGCTCCCTCCCGGCCAGCCAGCCCATCACGCCATGCTTGGCGAACAGCACCACGAACAGCAGTACCAGGCCCAGGAACAGCTGCCAGTATTCCGTCATTCCGCCCAGCAGGGTTTCCATCATCACGAACAGTAGCGCGCCGGCCAAAGGGCCGTAGAGCCGACCCACGCCGCCGAGAATCACGATCACCATCAGTTCGCCGGACATGTGCCAGCTGAGCATGGTGGGGCTGACGAAGCCGTTGAGATCGGCGTACAGCGCCCCGGCCAGGCCGGTGATCATCGCCGAGATGACGAAGGCGACCAGACGCACGGGATAGGGAGCGATGCCGGCGGTGGCCAGGCGGGTATCGTTGAGCCGGGCCATGGTCAGCGCGGCGCCGAAGCGCGACTTCATGATTCGAGCGGTAAGGGCGAGCGACAGCACCAGGCCGCCGAAGCAGATCAGGAAGAAGGTCAGGGCATCGTTGGTGTCGACCAATGGCAAGCTGTTGCGCAGGAAGATCGGCAGGCCGTCCTCGCCGCCGTAGGTGGGCCAGGAGTTGGCGAAGTAGTACATCATCTGGGCGAATGCCAGGGTGATCATGATGAAATACACCCCGGTGGTGCGCAGCGAGATGGCACCGATGGCCAGTGCCAGGAGCCCGCAAAGCACGATCGCCGCGATCCAGATCACCAGCATGCTGTCGCTGCCCGGAACGGTCAGGGGCCAGCCGATCACCGGGGTGAAATCGAAGGCATGATAGGCACTGATGCCGGCAATGTAGCCGCCCAGGCCGAAATAGGCGGCGTGGCCGAAACTCACCATGCCGCCGTAACCGATGGCCAGGTTGAGCCCCACCGCGGCCATGGCGATCAGGGTGATGCGGGAAGCCAGATTGACGTAATAGATATGGCCTAGGAAATAGGCCGCCAGGGGGGCCAGTAGCAGTACGGCGAGCAGGCCGATCTGCACCAGTCCCTTGCGGTCGTGCCAGCTGGCTGCCGGAGTCGGCAGCCCCGGCTGGGCGGCGAGGGTCGAGGTGTCGGACTTATTCATTGGCGGCAAACAGTCCCTTGGGTTTGAAGGCGAGAATGGCGGCCATCATGATGTAGATCAGCATGGCGGCGATGGCGGAGCCTACGCCCGCCGCCTCCGAGGGGCTCATGAACTGGCGGAAGAAGGCCGGCAGGAAGACTCGTCCCAGGGTATCCACCACGCCGACCAGGATGGCGCCGTAGAGCGCTCCCTTGATCGAGCCGATGCCACCGATGACGATCACCACGAAAGCCAGTATCAGCACCGGTTCCCCCATGCCCACCTGCACCGATTGCAGTGCGCCGACCATGGCCCCGGCCAGACCGGCCAGGGCTGCGCCCATGGCGAATACCAGGGTGTACAGCCGAGCGATGTTGACGCCCAGGGCGCCGATCATCTCGCGGTCGCTCTCGCCGGCACGAATGCGCATGCCGAGCCGGGTGCGGGTGATCAGGAAATACATTCCCACCGCCACGGCGATGCCGACGGCAATGATCACCAGCCGGTAGATGGGATAGCGCAACCCCCCCGGCAGGGTGACCGAACCGGCCAGCTGTGACGGTGGATTGAGCCAGAGCGGCGAAGAGCCGAACAGCCAGCGGGTGCCCTCCGAGAAGATCAGGATCAGGGCGAAAGTGGCCAGTACCTGATCGAGGTGGGGGCGGTGATAGAGCCGGCGGATCACGATCAACTCCACTAGCGCGCCCACCGCGGCGGCCACGGCAATGCCGCTGGCAAGACCGACGATGAAGGACCCGGTGGCGGCGGTAGCCAGGGCCGTGGCATAGGCGCCGACCATGTAGAAGGAGCCGTGGGCCAGGTTGATCAGCCCCATCACACCGAACACCAGGGTCAGGCCGCTGGCCATGAGAAACAGCATGGTGCCCAGCTGCAGGCCGTTGATGAGCTGTTCGATGAATAGCATCATGAAATCGTCAACCGAAGATAGGTGCGGGGAGTGCCGCCGGGCCGCGTTCGGCCCGACGGCGCCGGTGCCTCACATCTGGCACTGCTCGTGATAGATGTCCTGGATGTTTTCCACGGCGATACCTATCAGGCGGTTGGTGGGCTGTCCGTCGTCGCCCTCGACCACCTCACGCACGTAGATGTTCTGGATCGGGTGGTGGTTGGGGCCGAAACGGAACTCGCCGCGCACAGAGTCGAAATCCGCCTCGCGCAGCGCTTCGCGGAAGGCATCCTGCTCGCTCGGGTGGGCTTTCTCCAGGGCGCTCAAGATCAGGTTGGCGGTGTCGTAGCCCTGAGCTGCATAGAGGGTCGGCATGCGGTTGTAGGCCTCACGGAAGCCTTCGACGAAGGCGTGGTTGGCCTCGTTGTCGAGGTCGTAGGCCCACAGCGAGGTGTTCATGGCGCCGATGGCTGCGCTGCCTACCGCCTTGATGATGGTCTCGTCGAAGGAGAAGGCGGCGCCGAACACCGGTAGCTCGACCCCGGAGTTTTCCCACTGCTTCATGAACGAGATGCCCATACCGCCCGGCAAGAAGAAGAACAGGCTGTCGGCATCGCTGGCGCGGATCTGGGCGATCTCGGCGGCGTAGTCGGTCTGGCCCATCTGGGTGTAGATCTCGCCGACCACTTCGCCTTCATAGAGATGCTTGAAGCCGGCCAGGGCGTCGGTGCCGGCGGGGTAGTTGGGAGCCAGGATGATGGGGCGCTCGAAGCCCTGTTCACGCATGTAGGCGCCCATGGCGCCGTGCAGGTTGTCGTTCTGATAGGCGGCGTTGAAGTAGTTCTCGTGACACATGCGCCCGGCCAGGTCGGAGGGGCCGGCATTGGGTGAAATGTAGAACGTGCCCTGGCGTACGGCAGCGGGGACTACCGCCATGGCCAGGTTGGAAAAGATGATGCCGGTGAGGATATCGACGTTGTCGCGCTGCATGAACTCATTGGAGAGGCTGCGCGCCAGGTCCGGTCTGTTGGCATCGTCCTGCACCAGGACCCGCACGTCGTCGCGGCCCGAGCGCTCGATGGCGAGCATGAAACCGTCGCGTACGTCCACGCCGAGGTGCGAACCGCCGCCCGAAAGCGTGGTGATCATGCCGATCTTGACCTCATCGGCCTGGGCCGCCGCCATGGTGGCGGTCATCAACAGGCCGAGGCCAACGCTGGCTAGTGTCTTCATGGGGATTCCCTCATCATCTCGTTTGTTATGGTCTTCGGCGCCGTGTCCAGCGCTTGTGCCGTGATTGCCCGTCAGATCGTGCCGGCGGGCTGGTTTCCACTGTCGGGCTAACTTCCGCCGTCAGGATAGTGCTCCTGACGCAGCCGAAAGCGCTGCACCTTGCCGGTGGCAGTCTTCGGCAGCATTTCGACGAAGCGAATCGAACGCGGATACTTGTAGGGCGCGATGCGCTGCTTGACGAACGCCTGCAGTCGCTCGGCACATGCTGAATCCTGTTCGACACCGGCAGACAGTACCACGAAGGCTTCGACGATCTGCCCACGCTGTGGGTCCGGTGCGCCGATGACGGCACACTCCGCTACCGCCTCATGGGCCAGCAGGGCGGCTTCCACCTCAGGGCCGGCAATGTTGTAACCGGCCGAGACGATCATATCGTCATTGCGTGCGGCAAAGTGAAAATAGCCCTCCGCGTCCTGATAGAAGGCGTCGCCGGTGATGTTCCAGCCCTGGCGGACGTAGCCACGCTGCCGCTCGTCGTCCAGGTAGCGGCACCCGGTCGGTCCACGCACTGCCAGCCGGCCCACTTCACCGCGGGGCACCTCTTGCATGTCGGTGTCGACGATTTTCGCCTCGTAGCCCGCTACCGGCTTGCCGGTGCAGGCGGGACGGTGATCGTCGAGGCGATTGGAAATGAAGATATGCAGCATCTCCGTGGCGCCGATGCCATCGAGGATCGGCTTTCCGGTCTTTTCCATCCATTCATGGTAAATCGGTGCCGGCAGCGTTTCACCGGCTGACACCGCCAGCCGCAGGCTGTCCAGTTCTCCGGCGCTCGTCATTGAGGCGAGCATGGTGCGATAGGCGGTGGGTGCGGTGAAGACGATAGTCGCGCGGTGCTCGTGGATGATCTCCATCATGTTGGGCGGCGAGGCCTTTTCCAGCAGCACGGCTGTGGCACCGAAGCGCAGCGGGAAAATGGCGAGCCCCCCCAGGCCGAAGGTGAAGGCCAGCGGCGGCGAGCCGACGAAGACATCGTCACAAGTGACCTGAAGCACCTCGCGGGCATAGCCGTCGGCAATGATCATGAGGTCGCGGTGAAAGTGCATGGTCGCCTTGGGCATGCCGGTGGTGCCTGAAGTGAAGCCGAGCAGGGCGACATCGGTGGCGGCTGTCGCCACCGCCTCGAATTCGCTCGGCTTGTCGAGTGCCAGGCGGTCGAGCTCGGCATCGTGGTTGGCGGTGCCGTCGAAGCCGACGATGCGCTGTAGAAAGGAGCTGTCGCTGGCACAGGCTTCCAGCTCTTCGAGCAGGCGGGTGTCGCACAGGGCCAAAGCCACCTCGGCCTTGTCGACGATCTGGGCCAGCTCACCGGCACGCAGCATCGGCATGGTATTGACCACTACCGCTCCGGCCTTGGTCGCAGCCAGCCAGCAGGCGACCATGGCAGGGTTGTTGGCCGAACGGATCAGCACCCGGTTGCCCGGACGCACGCCCAGGTCCTCCACCAGGACATGGGCCAGGCGGTTGGTCCATTCATGGAGCTCGCGATAGCTGCGTTGGCGACCGTTGCCGATCAGCGCCACGCGGTCGCCGTGGCCGTGCTCGACCCACCGGTCGCAAAGCTCCACCGCGGCGTTGAGACGCTCGGGGTAGTCGAATCCGTCCAACTTCAGCTCCGGCCACTCCTGTGCGGGCGGCAGCCGGTCCAGCGTGAAGGTATCGGCATGGGCCGACGCTGTGTTCATGACCATTCTCCGTACTTCGTTGTTGTTGTTCGGCGCTTGCGCGTCGACAGGGGATACGGGTCTGGCGTGTCTCGTCGCTTAGTTATTGGTCTTGTTGCTTTCGTTCAGTTCGTGCCCGGTCGGTTCTCCGCCAATGCACTGCGGGCGATCACGATCTTCTGTACGTCCGACGCCCCTTCATAGATACGCAGCGCGCGGATCTCGCGGTAGAGGCTCTCGACGATGTGGCCCTTGCGCACTCCGTCGCCGCCGTGCAGCTGCACCGCCTTGTCGATCACCTGCTGGGCGCGGTCGGTGGCGTAGAGCTTGGCCATGGCCGCCTCGCGGGTGACTCTTTCGGCACCCATGTCCTTGGTCCAGGCGGCGCGGTATACCAGCAGGGCGGCGGCGTCCACGTCCAGGGCCATCTCGGCCAGGTGGCCCTGTACCATCTGCAGGTCGGCCAGGCTGGCGCCGAACAGCTCGCGGTTGCGGGCGCGGTCTAGGGATTCGTCCAGCGCGCGGCGGGCGAAGCCCAGCGCTGCGGCGCCCACCGTGGAGCGGAACACGTCGAGTACCGCCATGGCGATGCGAAAGCCCTGGCCGGGCTGGCCGATCATGGCGCTGGCCGGCAGGCGCATGTCGTTGAAGCCGAGCCGCGCCAGCGGGTGTGGGGAGATCGTCTCCAGTCTCTCGCGAATCTCGAGGCCCGGCGTGTCGGCCGGCACCAGGAAGCAGGAGAGCCCCTTGGCCCCCGGCCCCTCGCCGGTGCGGACGAACAGGGTATAGAAGTCGGCGATACCGCCGTTGGAAATCCAGGTCTTCTCGCCGTTGATGCGATAGTCGTCGCCGTTGCGTTCGGCCACGGTATCCAGCTGTGCCACGTCGGAGCCCGAGCGCGGTTCGGTCAGAGCGAAGGCGGCCAGCGCCTCACCGCGGCGGGTTCTCTCCAGCCACTGTTTCTGCTCGTCGTTGCCGAACAGGCTGATCGCCCCGGTGCCGAGCCCCTGCATGGCGAAGGCGAAGTCGGCCAGGCCGTCATGCCGCGCCAGGGTCTCGCGTATCAGGCACAGGCTGCGCACGTCGATGGCATCGCCCGCGGTGCCTTCGAGAAAGCCTGCCTGGCCCAGGTCGCGCACCAGCTGGATGCAAGTGGCATCGACGTCGCTATGGTCGCGTGGCAGTTCACGCTGGCACCACGCCTCCAGGCGCTTGGCCAGGTCGCGATGGCGCGCTTCGAAGAACGGCCAGTCGAGAAAGCTCGTGTCGCTCATCAATCCCCCTCGAAGACCGGCTTCTGTTTGGCGGCAAAAGCGCGATAGGCACGCTCGAAGTCGCGGGTCTGCATGCAGATCGCCTGGGCCTGGGCCTCGGCCTCGATGGCCTGCTCCAGGCTCATCGACCACTCCTGGTTGAGCTGGGTCTTGGTGATGCCATGGGCGAAGGTGGGGCCCAGGGCCAGCCGGGTGGCATAGGCGATGGCCTCGGCTTCCAGCGCGTCGGGCTCGACCAGGCGATTGTAGAAGCCCCATTGATGGCCCTCTTCCGCGCTCATGCTGCGTCCGCTGTAGAGCAGGTCGGCGGCACGACCCTGGCCGATGATCCGCGGCAGCATGGCGCAGGCGCCCATGTCGCAGCCGGCCAGGCCCACTCGGGTGAAGAGAAAGGCGGTGCTCGCCTGGGGCGTGGCGAAGCGGATGTCCGAGGCCATGGCGATGATGGCGCCGGCGCCGACGCAGACGCCGTCAATGGCGCTGATGACCGGTTTGGTGCAGTTGATCATCGCCTTGACCAGATCGCCGGTCATGCGGGTGAATTCCAGCAGGCCCTTCATGTCGCGACCCACCAGCGGGGCGATGATCTCGTGCACGTCGCCGCCGGAACAGAAATTGCCGCCGTTGGAGGCGAACACCACCGCCTTGACGTCCTCTGCGTAGACCAGGTTGCGGAAGGTGTCGCGCAGCTCGGCATAGCTGTCGAAGGTGAGCGGATTCTTGCGTTCGGGGCGGTCCAGGCGGATCACCGCCACCTCGCCCTCCATGCGCCACAGGAAATGCTGGGGCGCCAATTCGGCCAGTTTCATTGCTGTGCTCCCTTGTCTGCCGGCAAGCGGTGCAGCAGCTCGCCAATATGGTGGGCATCTTCTTCACTGACGCCTTCCAGCAGGTCGTCGACCCAGCTTTCGTGGGCTTGTGCCATGACGGTGAAGGCATCGCACCCGGCGGAGGTAAGGCGTACCAGGGTGGCGCGGCGGTCGCCCTCGATGGCGATTCGCTCTACCAGGCCGTCGTCGGCCAGGCGGTCGACGATGCCGGTGACATTGCCGTTGGAAACGCGCAGCCGCTTGGAGAGCTCGTTCATCTTGAGCCCCTCGCGGTCGCGATAGAGCGCGGCCATGACGTCGAAGCGCGGCAGGGTGGAGTCAAACTCCAGGCGCAGCTTCTCGCGCAGCGCCGCCTCCACCTGACGGGTGACCCTGAGCATGCGCAGCCACAGGCGCAGGCGCTCCTTGCTCAGGGACTCCTGTCTCAGCTGCTGGGCCGTCATGCTTCACCTCCCGAGATCGAAATGGCCTGACCGTTGATGGCGCCGCTATGCGGGCCGCACAGCCACAATGCCGTGGCGGTCACCTCGGCGGGCTGGATCAGACGCCCCGTGGGATTGGTCGATTGCAGGTGGGCGCGGGCCTGATCCGGGCTCTGGCCGGTCTTGGCCACGATGGTGGCGACACTGGCCTCGAGCAGCGGAGTCTCGGTGAAGCCGGGGCACAGCGCGTTGACGGTAACGTCCCGGCCCGCGATCTCCTGGGCCAGAGCGCGCACCAGCCCGACAACGCCATGTTTGGCGGCGCAGTAGGGCGCCACGTAGGCGTAGCCCTTGAGCCCGGCGGTTGAGGCCACGGCGATCAGCCGCCCTCCGTCGCGCAGGTGCTTGAGCCCCTCGCGCAGGGTGAGGAAGACACCGGTCAGGTTGACATCCAGCATGCGCTGCCACTGCTCCAGTTCGGTTCTGGCCAGCGGGGCACTCTCCGCCGCACCGGCGTTGGCGATGACGATATCGACCTCGCCGAGACGCTCGAACAGTGCTGTCATGTCGGCTTCGCTCGTGACATCCGCCACTTCGGCAGTGATTGCCGGGTGGCGCTTGGCCATGGCTTCCAATGGCTCGTGGCGGCGACCGCTGATGGTCACCTCGGCGCCGGCCTCGGCGAACGCCAGCGCCATGTCGGCGCCGATCCCGCTGCCGCCGCCGGTGATCACCGCGCGCCTGCCCTTCAGGTGGCTCATGTCCAGCCCTCGCCGCGCTCGGCCAGGCGCTGCAGCTGGTCGCGTCCGGCGCGGTAGGGCGCCGGCCAGGCGCACTCGCCGTCCTGCAGGCCGGCGGCGGCATGCAGCGTCCAGTAAGGGTCGGCCAGATGCGGTCGTGCCAGGCACACCAGATCGGCGCGGCCCGCCATCAGGATCGAGTTGACGTGGTCGGCCTGGTAGATGTTGCCTACCGCCATGGTCGCGATGCCGGTCTCGTTGCGGATGCGATCGGAGAAGGGCGTCTGGAACATGCGGCCGTACATCGGCTGTGCGCGGGTCGAGGTCTGCCCGGCGGAGACATCGACGATATCGACCTCTGCGCTTTTGAGCAGGCGGGCAATTTTCACCGCCTCGTCGGGGGTGACGCCTTCGTCGCCGACCCAGTCGTTGGCCGAGATGCGCACCGCCAGCGGCTTGTGGGCCGGCCACGCCTGACGCACCGCGCGGATCACCTCCAGCGGGTAGCGCATGCGATTTTCCAGCGAGCCGCCGTACTCGTCATCGCGGCGGTTGGTCAGCGGCGTGATGAACGAGGAGAGCAGATAGCCGTGGGCGGCGTGCACCTCGAGCATGTCGAAGCCGGCGCGCTCGGCCATTTTCGCTGCGGCGACGAATTCGTCGCGCACACGCTCCATGTCGGTACGATCCATGGCCTTGGGCACCTGGTTGCGCTCCGACCAGGGCACGGCGGAAGCCGCCAGGATCGGCCAGTTGCCCTCGGGCAGCGGGGCATCCATTTCCTGCCAGCCGAGCTGGGTCGAGCCCTTGGGTCCTGAGTGGCCGATCTGGGCGCACAGTTTGGCGGCCGTTTCGGCATGAACGAAATCGCACAGCCGCTTCCAGACCGCTTCATGCTCCGGGTCGTAGAGCCCGGGGCAGCCCGGGGTAATGCGCCCCTCGGGTGAAACGCAGGTCATTTCGGTATAGACCAGCCCGGCACCGCCCTTGGCGCGCTCGGCGTAGTGCACGAAGTGCCAGTCGGTGGGCCGTCCCGCCACCGCCTTGTACTGAGCCATGGGTGAGACGACGATACGATTCTCGAGCCGCATGTCGCGCAGCTGAAAAGGTGCGAACATCGGCGCACGGCGCGAGCCCTCGTTGCCGGCCTGGGCCTGGAACCAGCCCTCGGCGCTCGCCAGCCATTGCGGGTCGCGCAGGCGCAGGTTCTCGTGGCTGATGCGCTGGGAGCGGGTCAGCAGGGAGTAGTTGAACTGCACCGGGTCGAGATCCAGGTAGCGCTCCACCTGTTCGAACCACTCGGTGGAGTTGCGCGCCGCCGACTGCAGGCGCAGCACCTCGGTGCGGCGTTCCTCCTCATAGCGGGCGAAAGCGCTGCTCATGTCGGGCTCGCTGTGCAGGTACTCCGCCAGGGCGATGGCGCTCTCGAGCGCTAGCTTGGTGCCTGAGCCGATGGAGAAATGCGCGGTGGCCGCGGCGTCGCCCATCAGTACGACGTTGTCGAAGCTCCAACGCTCGCACAACACGCGGGGAAAGTTGATCCAGGCCGAGCCGCGGATGTGGTTGGCGTTGGTCATCAGCGCATGGCCGCCCAGATGGCGGGCGAAGATCCGCTCGCACACGGCGATGGACTCCTGCTGACTCATCTCGCCGAAGCCGAAGGCCTGCCAGGTGGCTTCGCTGCACTCGACGATGAAGGTCGCGGTGTCGGCGTCGAACTGGTAGGCATGGGCCCACACCCAGCCATGTTCCGTCTTCTCGAAGATGAAGGTGAAGGCATCGTTGAAGGTCTGATGCGTACCCAGCCAGACGAACTTGCAGGCGCGCACCTCGATGTCGGGCCGGAAACGTTCGGCATAGTGCTGGCGGGTGCGGGAGTTGAGGCCGTCGGCGGCCATCACCAGATCGAACTCGTGGCGCAGCTCGTCGATGCGTTGCTCCGGGATATCGCACTCGAAGCGCAGCTCGATGCCGAGTTCCCGGGCGCGTCGTTGCAGCAGAAGCAGCAGCTGATGACGGCCGATGCCGCAGAATCCGTGGCCGGTGGAAACGGTCTTCACTCCGTCGTGGATCACCGCGATGTCGTCCCAGTAGGCGAAGTGCTCGCGGATGCGAGCCGCACTCACGGCGTCGTTGGCGGCCAGGTTGTCCAGCGTCTCGTCGGAGAGCACCACGCCCCAGCCGAAGGTGTCGTCGGCGCGATTGCGCTCGAGCACCACGACTTCGTGAGTAGGGTCCTTCAGCTTCATGCTGATGGCGAAATAGAGGCCGGCGGGGCCGCCGCCAAGACAGGCGATTTTCATGGTGTCTAGCCGTATCGTTGTTGTAATGAAACTCAAACTAGACCCAACGGAAAAATACTTCAAGCTTAAAATTTCAAGCTTGAAGTATCCCGGCGGCCACGCTTTTACCGAGGCCAAGGATTGACACTCAGGCTGGCAGCGGCGAGTCTGGCATTTGGGTTCGGCAGGGTCCGGGCTGCAACCGGCTTACAAGGGAAGGAGGCTCACGATGCTGGAAGAGTGCAAGACAGCCAGGGAGCGCTGGGGTGGCGTGCATCAGCTGATCGACCGATGGCTCGATGAGCGTCGGGAGCTGCTGGTCAGCTTCATTGAGCTCAAGGAGGCCTGCGACACCGAACTCGAGGCGGTGGACAAGCCACAGATCGATCGCTTCAGTGAGCTTCTGATGGACTACATCAGCGCCGGTCACTTCGAAATCTACCCGCAGCTGCGCGAGGAGGCCAACGCCTTCGAGGATCACGATGCGCTGGAAATCGCCGGCAAGCTGCTCGAGCGCCTGGAACTCTCCACCGAACTGGTCCTGGCCTTCGATGCCGACTTCTCTACGCCAGTCCGCTGCCAGCACTTCCTGCCACGCCTGCCTGCCTGGCTCGATCGCCTCGCCAAAGGGCTCACCGAGCGCTTTGCGCTGGAGGATCAGCTGATCGCTCGCCTGCACGCCGCGCACACGCCGCTGACGGAAGATCAGACCGAGTAGCGCTAGGCCGCTCGACCGCTCATGTTTTCCGCCGTCGCCCCGGACCCTGGTCCGGGGCGGCGTCGTTTCGAAGGTCGCTTCAGGTTGTCGCCGGTTCGCCCTCGACCGATTCGCGCTGCGGAACCCGGCGCTGCCAGAGGATCAGCATGCAGGGCGTCAGCAGCAGCGTCAGGCCGGTGGCGAATACCAGCCCGCCGGCGATGGCGCTGGAGAGCTGCGTCCACCACTGGGTGGAGGGAGCGCCGATACCCAGGCTCGGGGCGAACAGGTTGACGTTGATCTCCAGCACCATCGGCATCAGGCCGAGCACGGTGGTGATGGCGGTGAGCAGTACCGGCCGCAGGCGCAGTCCACCGGCCTGCAGCGCTGCATCGTAGGGGGCCAGACCCGCCTGGCGCAGCTCGTTGTAGGTGTCGATGAGCACGATGTTATTGTTCACCACGATGCCCGCAAGGGCGATGATGCCCATGCCCACCATGACGATGCCGAACGGCTGACCGTTGATCAGCAGGCCCATCAGTACCCCGGCAGTGGAAAAGACGATCGCCGACAGCACCAGCAGGGCCTGGTAGAGGCTGTTGAACTGAGTCACCAGGATCAGCAGCATCAGGCCGATGGCGACCAGGAAGGCGGTGATCAAAAAGCGGCTCGCCTCCTCCTGGTCTTCCTGCTCGCCGGCGACGTTGACCCGGACGCCCTCGGGCGGTGGGCCCAGCGCCGTGAGCAGCGCTCGCAGTCGTTCGTCCGGCTGATAGCCTTGGGCCACGTCCGCCTCCAGAGTAATGGCGCGCTGGCCATCGATCCTGTGCAGGGTGCCGACCCGTGGAGCAGGCTCCAGGCTGGCGAAATGGGAAATCGGCACCTGCCCGCGGGACGTGTTGAGGGTAAGTCGGTCGAGTTGATCGATGCTGCGCCAGTCATGGGGAAAGCGCACGCTGATGTCGACTTCATCCGGCGCATGGGCCGGCCGGTAGCTCGCCACGCGCAGGCCGTTGGTGACCAGCTGTACGGCGCTGCCCACGGCAGCCACGTCGGCTCCCAGCCTGGCGGCCGCGGCACGGTCCACGTTGAGGCGCCATTCGATGCCGGGCAGGCTGCGATTGTCTTCGATGTCGCGAAAGCCACCCAGCCGCTCCATTTCGCGGCGGATGGTCTCCACCGCCGCGGTGCTGTCCTCCGCCAGCTGGGCGCTGATTTCCAGCACGATGGGCTTGCCGCCTCCCGGCCCCTGCTCCTGCTCGCGAAATTCCAGTACCACGCCGGGCAGGTCGCCGGTGCGCTCGGCCATTTCATCCATGATCGTTTGGGCTGGACGGCGCTCCTGCCAGTCGATGAGCTGGAACTGCACTACGCCTATCACGTCGCTGCCAAGTTGTTCGTTGGGCACGCCGTAGGAGCGGGCATATAGCGCCTGCACCTCGCTCATGCCGGCCAGTCGCGACTCGACCCGGCGTACGATGGCGTCCTTCTCCAGGGCCGAGAAATCGCCGCGGGAACGCACCACTACCTGGGCGTTTTCCGGCTCGACCGCGGGGAAGAATTCGACGCCGTGATTGAAACGCCCGTAGCCGACGAAGATCAGCGCCATCAGCAGCAGGGCGATCGTAAGCGTCATGCCGGGCCACGCCAGCAGCCGGGCCAGGGTGGCGCGATACAGCCGCCCGCCGGCGGTGATCATCTCTTCGCCGTGCACGGTTCTGCTGGCGCGCACGCTGAACACGCCGCCCAGGGTGGGCAGGAAGATCAGCGCCATGGCGAGCGAAGCGAGCAGGCAGAGGATCACCGTGGCCGGCAGGTACTTCATGAATTCCCCGACCACTCCGGGCCAGAACAGCAGCGGGAAGAATACCGCCAGGGTGGTGGCGGTGGCGGCAATCACCGGCCAACTCATGCGGGACGCGGCGTTGACCCAGGCCTCGCGCGGTGGCTGTCCCTCACGCAGGTTGCGGTCGGCCAGTTCGCTGACCACGATGGCGCCGTCCACCAGCATGCCGGCCACCAGAATCAGAGCGAACAGCACCACGATGTTGAGGGTGTAGCCGATGGTCCAGATGAGCAGGATGCCGGTAAGGAAGGCGCCGGGTATGGTCAGCCCCACCATCAGCGCCGAACGCACGCCCATCGCCGCCAGGATCACGATCAACACCAGTACCACGGCGGTCAGCACGTTGTTGAGCAGCTCCGAGAGCATCTGATCGACGGTGACCGACTGGTCCATGATAGTGGTGATCGAGAGCTCCTCGGGGAGCAGCGGTGCGGCGTCGGCGAGAATGTCGCGCACGCCTTCGATGGTGGCGATCAGGTTAGCGCCGGCGCGCTTGGAAATCTCCAGCACCAGGGCCGGTTCGTCGTCGATGCGGGCGAAGCCGGCGGGGTCCTTGAAGGTGGGGTGGATCCAGCCCACGTCGGCGAAGGTCACTACCCGGTCGCCGTCGACTTTCACCGGCATGCCCAGCACGTCGTCCAGCGACTCGATGATGCCGGGTACCTTGACCGGGCTGCGGCCGGCACCGGTATCCAGGCTGCCGGCGGCGACCAGGCGGTTGTTGCGGGTAATGAGGTTGAACAGGGTGTCGAAATCCACGCCGTAGCTGTCGAGTACCAGCGGGTCGATGACGATCTCCATCAGCTCCTCGCGTTCGCCGCCGATGTCGACCTCCAAGACTTCGGGCACGCCCTCGAAGGCGTCCTGCAGCTGGCGAGCGATGGCCAGCCGCCGGGTCTCCTCGATGGGCCCCGACAGCCCCAGGGTCAGTACCGGGAAGAGGCCGACGTTGACCTCGAAGACGCGCGGCTCCTCGGCTTCATCGGGCAGGGAGGCGTTGGCGATGTCGACCCGCTCACGGACGTCGGCCAGCGCCCGGCGGGGATCGAAGCCGGCATCGAACTCCAGGGTGACGGCAGCGTGCCCCTCGCTGGCCTGGGCGGTCATCTTGCGCACGCCCTCGATGGTGCGCAACTCCTGCTCCATGGGCCGCACCAGCAGCCGCTCGCCATCTTCCGGGCTCACGCCTTCCAGGGCCAGCGAGACGTAGATGATGGGAATGGGAACGTCCGGATTGGCCTCCTTGGGCACCGCCTGCCAGGCGGCAAGGCCTGCCATCAGCAGGACCAGCAGCAGCAGCAGGGTAGTGCGTGACCGGTCCAGTGCGGCCTCGATCAGGGTGCGCATGTTCAGGGTGTCTCCTGCACGGCGCTTGCATCGAGATCGCCATCACCGGCAGAGCCGTTTCCGGCCGCGTCGGGAGCCGGTACGGCGACCACCTCATCGCCGGGGGAAACGAAGCCACCGCCCAGGGTGATCAGCCGGATCGTCTCGGGCAGCCCGGCTACGCTCGCCTGGGTGGCATCGGCGGCGACCAGGGTGATCGGCGTGGAAACCACCCTGGCATCTTCGTCCAGGTGCTTGATTCGCAATTGGCCCTGGTCGTCCAGTTCCAGCAGGGCCGGCGAGAAGCGATGCACGTCACGTTCGGGCAGAGTGATGGCAAGGGTCGCGCTGGCACCTGCCAGGCGGCGGCGCTGGGGGTTGTCGAATTCGGCCTCGACATAGAAGGAGCGGGTGGACTCCTCGGCACGACTCGACACGTGGGTCAGCTCGCCGGAGAGTCGGCTGCCGTCCAGCAGCCGGGCTTCGGCAGGCAGCCCCGGGCTCAGGTCGGGGGCGTCACGCTGGGCGACCCAGGCGCTGAGCTTGAGTCGACGATCGTCGATCAGGCGGGCATAGGTCTCGCCGACCTGCAACACTTCACCCTGCTCCACGTAAAGCCGATCGAGGACGCCGTCGAAGGGGGCGGCGGGGCGAGTCTCGTCGAGTGCCTGGCGCAGCTCGGCGACTTCTGCCGCCGCTACGCTGACGCTGCTTTGCAGGCGCAGCAGCTCGGGCTGGGAAATCAGGTTGCGCTGGCGCAGGTTGGCGGCCCCTGCCAGCTCTGCGCGTGCCAGTTCGAGCTGGTCCTCGGCTCGCTGCAGCTGTGCCTCCAGGGCGTCGCGGGAGAGGACCAGCAGGGGCGTGCCGGCTTCCACTGCGGTGCCCTGTGTCACAGGCAGCTCACTGACTCGTCCGGCATGCCGGGTGCGAAGTTCGACCTCGCGAACAGCTTCCAGCTGGCCCTGAACCACTCGTCGAGGCTGGTAAGCGGTGGCCTGACTGGTGCGATATTCGACCCTGACCGGCGCTTCGCCTGCCGGGGAGTCGCCAGCCGGGGCCTGCTGCTGAAAGCGCTGTATGTCGCCGAGCGCCAGCCACAGCAGTATGGCCAGCAGCACCAGAGCGGCCAGCATGGCGGAAATGGGGGGACGTCTGGGCATGCGGCCTTCCCTGGTTCGGTAGCGGTAGCACGGTAAACAGGTCTGCGCAGCGAGTGCTGCGTCGCGCGGAGCCGAGCTGGCTGAATCGTGCAGCTTTCTCGGCTAATCAAGCATTGCATGATAGCGCATGATCTCGCATGAGGCAGTCGTCATGCATGGGTGCCCTCTCTCATGAGGTCACCTAGTCAGAGGTCGGATTGAGTTTTGTGCGGTGCAAGCATAACATCTTGGCGGTCCGAATCCCGGCCAGGGCGGGCAAGCGCTCGCAAGGCTCATCTTCATATTCCCTCATGGCGGCTCAACCGAAGGAGCAACAATGAAAGATCCCGTACGTATTGCCATTACCGGCGGCGCTGGCCAGATCAGCTACTCCCTTATCTTCCGTATTGCCGCGGGTGACATGCTGGGCCCGGATCAGCCGGTCATTCTCCAACTGCTCGAGATTCCCCAAGCCATGGACGCGCTCAACGGCGTGGTCATGGAAGTGAACGACTGCGCCTTCCCGCTGGTGCAGGACATCGTCGCCACCGACGACCCCAACGTCGCCTTCAAGGATGTGGATTTCGCTCTGCTGGTCGGTGCCCGTCCGCGCGGCCCGGGCATGGAGCGCAAGGATCTGCTGGAAGCCAATGCGGCGATCTTCTCCGTTCAGGGCAAGGCGCTGAACGACAACGCCAGCCGCAACGTGCGCGTGCTGGTGGTGGGCAACCCCGCCAATACCAACGCCCTGATCGCTTCGTGCAACGCGCCGGACCTCAGCCCGCGCCAGTTCACCGCGATGACCCGCCTGGACCACAACCGTGCTCTGACCCAGCTGGCCCAGAAGACCGGCAAGCGTGTCACCGACGTGGACAGCATGATCATCTGGGGCAACCACAGCGCCACTCAGTACCCCGACCTGGCCCACACCAAGGTGGACGGCAAGCCGGCCTTCGACCTGGTCGAGCGCGACTGGTACGAAAACGACTTCATCCCCACCGTGCAGCAGCGCGGCGCGGCGATCATCAAGGCGCGCGGTGCCTCTTCCGCGGCTTCCGCCGCTTCCTCCGCCATCGACCACATGCGCGACTGGGCGCTGGGCACCGACGGCGTGGTGAGCATGGCGATCCCCTCCGACGGTAGCTACGGCATCGAGGAAGGCATCATCTACTCCTACCCGGTGCGCTGCCAGAATGGCGACTACGAGATCGTCCAGGGTCTGGAGATCGACGAGTTCAGCCGCGCCAAGATGAAGGCTACGGAAGACGAACTGCGGGAAGAGCGTGCCGCTGTCGAGCATCTGCTTGGGTAACGAATGCCTGGGCGAGTGAATCGCTGTTAAAAAACCCCGAAAGCCTTGGCTTTCGGGGTTTTCCTTTTCTACGCCGCAGGGCAGGTTCAGTCGCGAAGAGACATGATGCGCCAGTCGCGCTGCTCGGCCACTTCTCTCAGGGTGGGGTCGGGGTCCACCGCTACCGGATGTTCCACCAGCTCGAGCAGCGGTAGGTCGTTGTGAGAGTCGCTGTAGAACCAGGCGTCCTCAAGGGTGTAATCCTTGTCGGCCAGCCACTCCGCCAGACGCTCGACCTTGCCTTCCCGATAGCTCGGTGTACCGCTGACCCGGCCGGTATAGCGGCCGTCGCGCACCTCGGGTTCCACGGCAATGAGGTGATCCACGCCCAGTCGCTCGGCGATCGGGCCGGTGATGAAGCGGTTGGTGGCGGTGATGATCAACAGGGTATCGCCACGGCTGCGATGGCGGGCCAGCAGCTCCTCGCCCTTGCCCAGAATATTGGGTTCGATCTTGCTGGCCATGAACTGCTGATGCCAGGCGGCGAGCTGTTCGGGGCTGTTGTCGGCCAACGGTTTGAGCGCCACGGCGAGAAAGGCATGGATATCCAGCGTCCCCGCCTCGTAGTCGGCCATGAAGCGGTCGTTGGCTTCACGGTAGGCCTTGGCATCCACTGCGCCCTGTTCGAGCAGGAACTCGCCCCAGGCGTGATCACTGTCGATGGCGAGCAAAGTGTTGTCCAGATCGAAGATGGCCAGACTCACGGCTTACCCCTTGCGATGTGGTGAGTAAAGTCATGCTGCTTTTCGTAAAAGCTGGCGATTATGTCAGACAACGCTCACGCTGCTAAGCCCGCCGGTGCTTTTTCTGCTGCCGTGGTGCTCAGCTCCAACGTTGTATTGATGCACTTCGCGCCCTTGTGGAAGAATGCAGGCAACGATGAATTTCACAAGGTGACGTCCGTGATCGACGCTGACGGCTTTCGTCCCAACGTTGGCATCATAATCGCCAACGCCAGGGGGCAACTGCTTTGGGCGCGTCGGGTAGGACAGAACGCGTGGCAGTTCCCCCAGGGAGGCATCAAGTCAACCGAAACACCGCAACAGGCGCTCTTCCGTGAGCTTGAAGAAGAGATCGGCCTTACCGCCGAAGATGTCGAGTTGCTTGCCTGTACCCGGGGATGGCTGCGCTATCGCTTGCCGCGACGCATGGTGCGCATGAACTCGAGGCCGGTTTGTATCGGTCAGAAGCAGAAGTGGTTCCTTTTGCGGATACGCTGTCAGGAGAGCCGCATCTGCATGGACGGCTCGGAGAAACCCGAGTTCGATAACTGGCGCTGGGTCAGTTACTGGTATCCGCTGGGGCAGGTGGTGCCATTCAAGCGCGAGGTATATCGCCGGGCGTTGAGCGAGCTTTCGCCGCGAGCGCAACGGCTGGCGCTGGAAGGACGCTGAGCGTGCAGGGTTTCTGTACGTACGACAGGGGCTGCGCAGGGCCCCGACATGAAGCGCTGCGATTCGCTGGCGGCGCTCGGCCTTGACTCCTCAGCAGGCGAGGGAAGACAACAATGGAAAGCAAGACGCCGATGCTCGAGGTGTTGCGCCGGGTCATACAGGAGGTCAACGGCGCTCGCAATCTCGATGCGGCGCTGGCGACCATGGTGCGGCGTATTCGCAAGGCCATGCGCACCGACGTATGCTCCTTCTATCTCTATGACGCCGAGACGGAAGCTCTGGTGTTGATGGAAACCATCGGTCTGCACAGCCAGGCAGTAGGTCACGTCAGCCTGCGGGTAGGGGAGGGGCTCGTCGGTCTGGTGGGCGAGCGTGAGGAACCGCTCAACCTGGAAGATGCTCCCGCGCACCCGCGGTTCCGCTACTTCGAGGCCACCGGTGAGGAGCGCTATTCGAGCTTTCTCGGCGTGCCCATCATCCACCAGCGACGCATGCTCGGCGTACTCGTCGTACAGCAGGCGGAGAAGCGTCGCTACGATGAGGAGGACGAAGCCTTCCTCATCACCATGGGGGCGCAGCTCGCCGGCGTTCTGGCCCATGCCCTTGCCACAGGCAGCCTCAGCAAGCCCACCTTGCCCGGCGGTCAGGCGCTGTTCACCGGCGTCGCCGCCTCTCCCGGGATGGCCATCGGCGAAGTGGTGGTAGTGGCGCCGCTGGCCGATCTGGACAGCGTTCCCGACTTGATTCCCACCGATGTCGAACACGAAATCGCCCGGCTCAAGGTAGCCATCGAGAGCGTGCGCGAGGAGATCCGTGCCGCGGGCGAGCGTCTGGCCAACCGTATCTCCGCCCAGGAACTGGCGCTGTTCGAGGTCTACCAGCAGATGCTCAGTGAGGCGGCGCTCTCTCAGGAGGTGGAGAAGCGCATTCGCGAGGGGCAGTGGGCGCCAGGCGCCTTGGCCGATGTGGTGCGACGCCACGTTCAGTACCTCGAGCGGGTAGATGACGACTACCTGCGCGAGCGGGCCGCCGACGTGCGCGACCTGGGGCGCCGGGTGCTGGCACATCTGCAGGAAGAGACTCCTCAGACGCCCGCGGCCTTCCCTGAGAGTACCATTCTGATCGGTGACGAGATCAGCGTTGCCATGCTGGGCGAAGTGCCGCGTGAGCGCCTTGCCGGCCTGGTTTCGATGCGCGGCTCGAGCACCTCTCACGTGGCCATCGTGGCACGGGCCATGGGCATTCCTACCGTGTCGGGCATGGTCGACCTGCCGCTGCCGCGGCTCTCCGGCGCCGAGGTGGTCCTCGATGGCCATCGAGGGCGGCTCTTCGTGCGTCCCACCGACGAGCTCAAGGCTCGCTACACCAGTCTGATCGCCGAAGAGGCTGCCCTGAGCGAGGTGCTGGAGCATGAGCAGGACCTGCCCAGCGAAACGCCCGACGGCCACGTCATGCCGCTCATGGTCAATACAGGCCTGGCGATCGACACCACGGTGTCGCTCAAGAAGCGCATCAGCGGCGTCGGGCTGTACCGCACCGAAGTGCCGTTCATGATTGCCGAGCGTTTCCCGGGCGAGCAGGAACAGGCGCGGCTCTATCGCGACCAGTTGGAAAGCTTCGCACCGCTGCCGGTGGTGATGCGCACCCTCGACATCGGCGGCGACAAGGACCTGCCCTATTTCCCCATCGACGAAGCCAACCCCTTTCTCGGCTGGCGTGGCATTCGCGTCACTCTCGATCATCCTGAAGTCCTGATGGTGCAGCTGCGGGCCATGCTGAGGGCCTCTCAGGGGCTCGACAATCTGCAGATCCTGCTGCCTATGGTGACCAACGTCGATGAAGTCGACGACGCCCTGCGCCTGCTGGATCGTGCCATTCGCGAACTGGGTGAGGAGGGTGTCGTCTCGCCGCGTCCCAAGGTCGGCGTGATGCTGGAGGTCCCGGCGACGCTCTATCAACTGGACGCTCTGGCCGAGCGGGTCGATTTCTTCTCCGTGGGCAGCAACGACCTTACGCAGTACCTGCTGGCGGTGGATCGCAACAACCCGCGCGTGGCGAATCTCTACGACGCCTGTCATCCCGCCGTAGTGAGCGCCATGGCACGTTTGGCCGAAGAGGCCAAGCGCCTGAAAAAGCCGATTTGCGTTTGTGGCGAAATGGCTGGGGATCCTGCCGGAGCGCTGTTGCTGATGGGCATGGGCTTCGACTCGCTGTCGATGAATGCGCCCAGTCTGCCGCGGGTAAGAGCCGCGATTCGCCGGGTCTCGTACGATGCGGCTCAGGCGCTGGTAAAGGAAACGCTGGCACTCAATACGCCGGCGGCCGTGCGCAGTCATCTACTGATGCGTCTTGGCGAATGGCAGCTGGCTCACCTCTTGCCACCGAGGGACTGAGTGAGCCCATGTGTCTGATCGCTTTCGATTTCCACCCACGAACGCCGATACCGCTGCGCCTGGTGGCCAATCGCGATGAATTCCATCAGCGGCCGGCAGCTCCCCTGGGGGCATGGCAGGAGGCGCCCGACATCGTCGGTGGCCGCGATCTGGAGGCCGGCGGTAGTTGGCTGGCCGTCCATCGGCGGGGGCGAATCGCGGCAGTGACCAACGTGCGTGATCCGTCGCTCGTCGTTGACCCCGGCGCGCCCAGCCGCGGTCATCTCGTGCGTGACGCTTTGGAATGTCCGGACTTGGCCGTCTGGCTGGCCGAGCACGCCGCGGGCGAGGGCTGGCGCTATGCCGGTTTCAATCTGCTGGCCGGTGACGGCGACCGGCTGTGGCACCTGCACCGCAGCCGGGACAGGCTGCTGCTCACCGAGGTTCCGGCCGGTCTTCATGGGCTCTCCAATGCCACCCTCGATACCCCATGGCCAAAGTTGATCTCTGCGCGACAGGGGCTAGCTGCTGCGCTTCGTCGACGCTGGCCGGAAGATGCCCTGAAAGCATTTTCCGCCACCCAGCCGGCCGATGACGGCCACCTGCCGGATACCGGTATTGGTCTTGAGCTGGAGCGCCGCCTGTCGCCGCCCTTCATCGTTGGCGAGCAGTATGGCACCCGTGCCATGACCTGGCTGGAGTGGCGCGCATCGGCCGATTCGATCGAGCTGGAGGAGCGCCGATTCGGCCCCGGCGGGCATGAGCTCGGTGCAAGTCGGGAAATAATTTCCTTGCGCCACGCCCTGTTACGATCCTGATGGGTCATGACAGCCGAAGCCTGGCGGCGTAAACTCCCTTCAATAACTGGCTCAGGGATGAATGCCCGTGGTAGCTAACAAGGACCGCTTATGGTCGTATCTGGTCTGGCCCCTGCTATGGCCACTGTTGCTGGCCCAGGCGGCACTGGTCCTGCTTTGCGTGGTGGTGGGGGCGGTGCTCTGGGTGGCTACCCCCGACCCCACTTCCTGGATGGAACCTGCCTGGCTGCTATTGTCACTGCTGGTTGGCACGACCCTGACCACTGCAGCTTTTCTCCTCCAGCTTCGCCACCGCCTTCGTGACTGTGAGAATCAGGCCGAGAATCGGCTCGATCGAATCGAGCGACTGTTGCTTGAAGCAGAGCAGATGCTGCCAGCCTGGCTGGGCCAGCCGGAGAAGCTCACGCCCTATGCCGGTACGATGATAGGGCACATGGAACGGCTGCACGACGGCATGATCGAGCTGCAGTCACGGCTTGAACTGGTACCGAGCCCGGATGCGCTGTTGGCGTCGAGCCAGCGTCCGGCTCTGACGCTCTATCGGGGGCGAATCGTTGGAGCCAACCTCGCCATGGAGCGGCTTCTTGGAGACAGCCTGGAATCGTTGAGAGGCCAGGATCCCGCGACCCGCCTTATCAGCAAGGGTGATGCAGGTGACAAATGGACCGAGGTCCAGGTGCTGGACGGCGAGGGGCGCTGGCGCACTCTCCGGGTGGAATGGCTTGAAGCGTCGCCCTACCAACTGCTGCTCTTCGACCGGGTCAGCATGCATGAATTCGGCGATCTCCTGGCAGCGCGCGAGCGTGCTCGGGAAGATTCGCGGCTCAAATCCCATTATCTGACACTGCTGCAGCGCGAGCTCGAACCGCTTCTTTCCGAGCTGACCGAGAGCATGGAAGAGCCTGCCAGCTTTGGCGAGCCCCAGCGCCATGCGCGGCTGCGAGAACGTATCGCCGACATCCTGCTGCTGATCGGCAGTCTGGCAGGGGAGCGAGAAGGTGTGACGCTGCCCGTCTCCCTTCGTCAGGCCGATCCACTGAGAGTGCTGGTCGTCGACGACGGGCCGGTCAACCGCATGCTGGCAAGCCAGCTTCTCGAGGCGCAAGGGCTCGAGGTCGACAGCGTTTCCAGCGGGTTCGAGGCGCTCGAGCAGCAGCGTCGCAAACCCTACGACCTGGTGTTGATGGACATCTTCATGCCGGAGATGGATGGCGTGGAAGCGGCCAGACGGTGGCGCCAGCAGGAGTCGCAAACACCGGAGGCCGGGCGCAGCACCCTGGTGGCGCTGACGGCCAACGCCTCGAACAGTGATCGTGGACGTTTCATGGAGGCCGGCATGGACGACTATCTGGCCAAGCCCTACGGCCCACGCGAGCTTATCGACCTGCTGCGGCATTGGCGCCCCGACGCCTTCGAGGAAACCTCTTCCAGATGACCCTGCTGTTCACCTTTTTCGGCTACCTGATCCTGGGGGCGGCCGCCGGCACCATGGCCGGACTTTTCGGCGTCGGCGGTGGGCTGATCATCGTGCCCGCTCTGGTGTTCGCTTTCGGGCTGCAGGGCATCGACCCCATTGTCACCATGCACCTGGCAATCGGAACTTCGCTTGCCACCATCGTGGTGACGGGGGCATCTTCGAGCTGGGCGCACTACCAGCGCGGCAGCATCCAGCGTGACGCTTTTTTTTCTCTGTTGCCGGGCCTGGTGCTGGGGGCGATAGCCGGTGTGTTCGTGGCCGGGGCGCTCTCCGGGGGGCTGCTCGGCACCCTGTTCGGCCTTTTCGTGATCCTGGTGGGCATCAGGATGGCGCTCGGTATCGGCCCCAAGCCCGGCCGCGCCGCGCCTGGGCGTCTGGGGATGGGCGTGGCCGGCGGGGTCATCGGCAGCATATCGGCGCTGTTCGGTATCGGTGGGGGTACGCTGTGCGTGCCCTGGATGTCTCGTTGCGGTGCCAGAATGACTGAGGCGGTGGGAACCTCCGCGGCCTGTGGTCTGCCCATTGCCCTATTCGGTGCGATGACTTTCATTTTTATGGGCTGGGGCAATCCGTTGCTGCCGGCCGGTGCCACAGGCTTCGTCATGTGGCCGGCGTTTCTCGGCATCGTATTGGCCAGCGTACCCTTTGCCAGGCTTGGCGCTCGCCTGGCTCATGTGCTGTCGGCTCGAGTGCTGCGGCTGGGCTTTGCTGCGCTGCTGCTGATCGTTGGACTGCGCTTCCTGCTTTGAGGTCTTCATGAACTATCCTGCAATCGATCCCGTGGCCATCTCTCTCGGTCCTTTCCAGGTTCACTGGTATGGCCTGATGTATGTGATCGGCTTCGTGGGCGCCTGGTGGCTGGGCCGCCAACGGGCCCACCGCTTCGGCCTCAGCCATGACGATGTGGGCGATCTGCTGTTCTATACCGCTATCGGGGTAGTGGCGGGAGGGCGCCTGGGCTATGCCTTGTTCTATGGCATGGGCCAGTGGGCCGCCGACCCGCTGTGGGTATTTCGCGTATGGGATGGCGGCATGAGCTTCCATGGCGGGCTGATCGGGGTGCTGCTGGCTGCGCTCTGGTTCGCCCGCAAGAAGCGCATGGCCTTCTTCACCCTGACGGATTTCTTCGCCCCCATGGTGCCTATCGGCCTTGGAGCAGGGCGCATCGGCAATTTCATCAACCGCGAGCTGCCAGGGAGAGTGACGGAACTGCCCTGGGGCATGCCGTTTCCCGGCATGGGACCCGAACTGCGTCACCCCACCGCACTCTACGAGGCCTTCTTCGAGGGCCTGGTGCTGTTCGTCATTCTCTGGTGGGTCTCGGCACAGCCGCGCCGGCGCGGGCTGGTTTCCGGCCTCTTCCTGCTGCTGTACGGCGTGTTCCGTTTCGGCGTGGAGTTCTTCCGCCTGCCCGATGCCCACATCGGCTACCTTGCCTTCGGCTGGTTCACCATGGGCATGCTGTTGACCCTGCCGATGATCGCCTTCGGCCTCCTGCTTATCGTCTGGTCGCGCCGCCAGCCGGTTGAAGGTATGAAAGCTGCAGCAGTGAAGCCTGCGGAGTAGGACGCCGTGAGCAGAGGCGGTAGACTCATGGCCCCAATCGTTCACTCTCATTAGAGCCTTTGCCAAGATGCCTGACGACAACGCCCAGCCCGCACTCGAGCAAGCCGTCATCGAACAGCCCGCTCTCGAACAGCCGTACCTGGACCTGATGCGCCAGGTGCTCGAACAGGGCGTTGAGCGTGACGACCGCACCGGGGTCGGTACGCGCTCCATCTTCGGTCATCAGATGCGCTTCGATCTTGCCCGTGGCTTCCCGCTGGTGACCACCAAGAAGCTGCATTTGCGCTCGATCATTCACGAGCTGCTCTGGTTCCTGCGTGGCGATACCAATATCGGATACCTCAAGCAGAATGGCGTCAGCATCTGGGACGAGTGGGCCGACGCTCAGGGCGAGCTTGGCCCCGTCTACGGTTACCAATGGCGCAGCTGGCCCGACCCCCGCGGCGGCCACGTCGACCAGATCGCGAACCTGCTCGAGCAGATCCGCACCAACCCGCGCTCGCGGCGGCTGATCGTCTCCGCCTGGAATCCGGCGCTGGTCGACGAGATGGCGTTGCCGCCGTGCCACTGCCTGTTCCAGTTCTACGTGGCCGAGGGGCGCCTCTCCTGCCAGCTCTATCAGCGCAGCGCCGACATTTTCCTCGGGGTGCCGTTCAACATCGCCAGCTATGCGCTGCTGACCATGATGGTGGCCCGTGTTTCCGGACTGGAGCCTGGCGACTTCGTCCACACCCTGGGCGATGCGCATCTCTATCTCAACCACCTGGAGCAGGCCGAGCTGCAGTTGGCCCGCACACCGCGGCCGGCTCCCCGGCTGGTGCTCGACCCAAGCGTCGCATCGCTGTTCGATTTCCGCTTCGAGCACATTGCCATCGAAGGCTACGACCCGCATCCCCACATCAAGGCCGAGGTGGCCGTATGATCGACGAGACCCTGGTGCCGGTGGCAATGATCGCCGCCGTATCGCGCAACGGCGTGATCGGCATCGACAACAAGCTGCCCTGGCACCTGCCTGAGGACCTCAAGTTCTTCAAGCGCATGACCCAGGCCAAGCCGCTGGTGATGGGACGCAAGACCTTCGCCTCCATCGGCAGGCCGCTGCCGGGCAGGCTCAATATCGTGGTAACCCGAAATGAAGGGTTTCATCATGATGGCGTGCGGGTCTGTCACGACCTGGCCTCGGCGCTGGCGCTGGCCGACCAGCAGGCCACCATCGACGCCAGTGACGAGATCATGGTGATGGGTGGCGGCGAGATCTACGCCCAGGCGCTACCCCACGCCAGTCGCATCTATCTCACCGAGGTGGAGGTCGAGGTGGAGGGCGACGCTCGCTTTCCCGAGCTCGACGAAAACGAGTGGCAGGAAGTGCAGCGGGTGCCAGGCTCGCCCCACCCGGGACAGCCCGAGTACAGCTTTGTCGAGTACCGCAGAAAAGAAGATTGAGCGGACGGTTTGTCAGCGCCACGCTTGTGGCACACACTAGCTTGATCATGGATAGCCGCTCCCGACCGAAAGCCGTCGCCGTGTCGTCAACGTGGGCCTGCCAGGAGGATGCTGGTTTGATGGAGAATAGTTCACGTCAGCTTTTTCGTGATCTCGAGGCTCGTGCCGCCGGTGCGCTCGACGAGCTGCGTAGCTGCCGCATGAAATTGCAGGAGCTGGAAGCCCGGCTCGCCGAGTCCGAAGCGCGACGGCAAGAGCAGGAAGCGGCTCGCCTCGAACTGGCGGAGGAGAACCGCGAGCTCGACGAGCAGAACCGCGAGCTCGAAGAGGACAACACCCGCCTGCGCGAGCGTCTGCGCAAGGGCGAGCCGGCGCCGCTCTTCCCCGGCTCGACCCGGCGTGCCCAGGGGCTGGCTGCCCTGATGGGCCAGCGCCCAGCCGCCGAACCCGCTCGCCAGCCCGATGCTCAGCCCGAACCCGAGCGGTCCGAACACACCGGGCCCGAGCTAGCCAAGCCAGAACTAGCTAAACCAGAGCTCGCCAAGCCGGAAGAGGTCGCGGCAGCGCCGGCGGCACAGGGCGAACGCCAGGGCCATCTGGCCATCGAGCAGGCGCCCTCCGCCGATGGCCTGTTGAAGCAGTGGTACCAGCGCTATCCCCGCACTTTCTTCAAGGGCCATACCCGTCCGCTCAAGGTCGGCATACATCATGACCTGGCGGCTTGCGAGCCCTGGCCGGAAAAATTGGTGCGTCGGGCGTTGGCGGGTTACGTCAATCTGCCGCGCTATCTCAAGGCGGTGCGCGAAGAGGCCGAGCGCATCGATCTCGACGGTGCCCCCGCCGGTATCGTCGATGCTCAGGCCGCCGAGCATGCGAGGCGCAAGCTGGAGCGGCTGCAGAGCGAGCGGCGTGAAAGTGGCAGGAAAGAGAATGGGCGTAAAGAAAGCGTACGGAAAGAGGGCGAGCGTAGGGACACGCCGCCGCGGCGCAGCGCCGACAAGACGCAGGCTCACGGCAGCGCCAACCGGCCAGCCCAGCGCGAACAGAATGCTGAACAGAGAGCCGAGCAAAAAGCCGAGCGCAAACCCAGGCCGATGACGGGCGCCGCTGACTCTTCTGCTACCCAAGCGGCCGCCGCGCCGACCGACCCGAGAGAGCGTATGGAGGCCAAGCTTTCCGCGCTTCTGGCCAAGCACGGCAGCGGCAAGACGGAGCCCTGAAAAGCGGCGTTGGCCAAGTGTGAAAAGCGCATTGCTTGCCAGCACTGTAACAGCGGGGCATGATGTGCGGGCTCATCGCTGCCAGGCGCCAAACTGCCATGCCTGCGGCACGCGAGCCCTCGCGCTGGAGCGCCTGGGACCGCATCAGCAGGGCAAAGTTCCATCGGAAAGGCGAGCGTCGTAGGAAAACAGTGTTTTTTCTTATTGCGTTCCGTTTTTCTCCGGTATAGAGTTCTACCTGCGAGCATTGGACTATAACAAGGCTTCGCTGCGGTCATGTCCGGCCCCCGGCCCTTCCTGAGAAGGAACCGAGCCAAGCACGGCGGGACCCATGCCCGGCAAGCTACCTGCACCGATCACCGATCCGTGCAGTAACGATCGAAACAGTAAGCTAGTGAAAGGAACTATAGAGATGAAAAAGACACTGTTAGCGACTGCCATTGCCGGCGCTCTGGGCGTCACCGCTGCCGCTCAGGCTGCTACCGTTTATGACCAGGACGGCACTCAGGTTGACGTCTACGGCCGTATCAACTACGGCATCACCACCGGTGGCACAGATCGCCCGGATCGCTATAACGTAGTGGGTGATGAAGTTGTTTCTGAAGGTGAAGTGAAGACCAGCGGTTCTGACTTCGTCGACGTGTTCTCCCGCTTCGGCTTCCGCGCCCGCCATCAGGTAGCGCCGGGCCTGCAAGCTTTCGCCAACATGGAGTTCCGTCCCAACCTGACGGCCCAGAACGACGATCCCATGGTCATCCGCAACTCCTTCATCGGCCTGCGCGACGACAACTTCGGTATGTTCCGTGTCGGTAACTTCGATGGCGTCGTTTACCAGGCGGTGACCAGCAAGTTCGAAGTTCACGAGTACGAAGGTTTTACCGCTATCAGCGGCGGCCCGGTCGGTGCGCGTGGTGACTCAATCCAGTACTCAACTCCGGTTCTGGGCGGTTTCCAGGTCCACCTGCAAGCTAAGCACGCTTCTGGCAACGGCAATGATGTTGGCGACGGCGACAACTCTTCTACCGTTAGCTGGCAGACTGCTGTCAACTATCAGTGGCAGGATCTGTACCTGGCTGCTGGTTACAACCAGTCCAAAGATCTGGCAGATCGCAATGCTAGCTACTCTGGTGGCGGCACTTACCCGGCAGGTGAAGATATCTGGACTGCCATGGCTGCTTACCAGTTCACGCCTGCCTTCTCTGCGCGCGTGAAATACGAAGAAGTTACCAGCGAGTTCAGCCAGGAAGAGCTGCTGGAGCGCATCGATAATGCTTCTGACGCTGGCTCTCGCGCAATCGTAGGCTCCGCACGTAACCTGTGGACCGTCGGTGCCACCTTCGACTACGGTATGGGTGAAGTCTACGCTGACTACAACCGCGTGCGCTCCGCTCTTGAAGGTGTCGACAGCCGCAACGTCTGGACCCTGGGCGCCAACTATCGCTTCAGCCGTCCGATGTACGTCTGGGCCGAAATCCACGACGCTAACTTCGACACTGATGACTCTATCGCCGACCTGAACGACGAGCTGCGTTATACTGTCGGTCTGCGCTACGACTTCTAAGTCAAGCCCAAGCTGACTGCAAGACTACGTCGATTCGTCGACGACAGAACCGGCCCTTCGGGGCCGGTTTTTTTGTACCTGCATTTTTTGGTTAGCGTGCAGGTGAGCATGTTTCTCTTGATGTAGATCAACCGTTGTTTCATTTCGTTAACCTGGGCGGCGCGCAGGCAGGACAGGCTTTTCGGCACAGGCGAGAATCGAAACTCCACTGATTTACCCACCCACCGAAGCAAGGAGTACGCTGATGAAGCCCCAGCCCGCCGAGCGGCCAGGTGCCGGCGTACCCCGCTGCGAGCGCTGCACCCTGCATGCCCGCTGCCTGCCGCTTGGGCTGGAGTTCGATGCCCTGCAATCCTTCGATGCCATCATTCGGCTGCCGCAGAGCCTCAAGCGCAGCCAGGCGCTGGTGCGCCAGGGGGAGCCGTTTACCAGCCTCTATGTGGTGCGTTCCGGCAGCCTCAAGCAGACCGTGGCCTTGGCGGGGCAGCGCGATCAGGTCACGCACTTCTACCTGCCCGGGGAGGTGGTGGGGCTGGATACCATCGGCGAGGCATCCTGCCATGGCAGCGTGGTGGCGCTGGAGAGTGCTTTCGTCTGCGAGCTGCCGTTCACTCGCTTGGAAGACCTGGCCGAACGGCTGCCGGAGCTGCGCGGTCAGCTCTACCGCTGCTTGAGTCGCGAACTGCGCCGCGACCAGCGCATGATGTGTTGGCTCTCCGGACGCACCGCCGATCAACGGATAGCGAGCTTTTTGCTGGGCCTGTCGGAGCGTTTCCGCACGCGGGGCTTCTCGCCGCTCTGTTTTCATCTCTCCATGTCACGCTCCGACATCGGCAGCTACCTGGGGCTGGCGCTGGAAACCGTTAGCCGGGTGCTGGGGCGCTTCCAGGAGCAGGGCATGATCGGCGTGGCAGGGCGCGAGCTGACCATCAGCGACTTCGACGCGTTGCTCTCTCTGGCGGAAGGCGGGGGCGGTGCCTAAGCGGGATTCAACCTTTCTCGCTGGCTGCCGATAACTCTCTATGACCACGCCTGCCGTCTGGTTGGATCGTCTCGTAAGCGGCTGACCCTAGGAGTGCGCGCTCGATATGTCTCACAAGACGCTGGATATCGCCAGAGATACCACGCTCTATGTGGCGGCGGCAGTGCTCATTCTGATGGGCGCATCGGGACTGCTGACCTATTGGCTGGATATCGTCTTCCCGCTGCGTAGCGTGCTGCTACCTGACAATGCACTGGCTGTGCTCATGGTCGGTGTCGGCCTGCTGGCGCTCATGCTGCGCTGGTCGTTGCTGCGTTGCGTTGCCGGTTTCATACTGCTCTTGCACGTTGCCTACCTGTTGATTCACAACGCTGTGGCAGGTGGTCGTGAAGTCGGAGTGTCTTGGCTGACGGGTGACGTGCGCATGGGGTCGCTGGCATCGGCAGTACTGTTGCTGGTGGCGCTCTGCCTGCTGCTGGGCGTGGGCAGGCGCCCGGCGCGCTGGCTGTGGATCGGCGTAGGCATCCTGCTGTTGAGCAGCAGCCTCCTGGCTCTGCTCAGGCTCTTCCTTCCGGGTGGCGAGGCTGCCTGGACGCTGAACAATGCGTCTTCCCCTCTGCTGGGCACCGTTCTGGCGCTGCTGCTGGGCGTTTCGATGCTGCTGATGGCTGTTGGTGTCGAGCGCCCTCAGCCGCGCATGGGCAAGCTGGCGCTGGCGTGCGGCCTGCTCGGTGTCCTGCTCAGCTGTACGGTCTGGTACCTGTTGAACTGGCAGTACCAGGCGGACAAGCAGCTGCAGGCCAGCCATCTGCTGGACAATCTGCAGTACAACGCCGAGCAGGTCATGGCCGCACAGCTTCTCTTCATCGAGTATATGGCCGAGCGCCTGGACTCTCCTGAGCTGGAAATCGAGACGGCGGGTCATGATCCCTATCTCCAGCGCTATTTCAGCGATTCATCCGGGATACAGGCGTTCGGCTTATTGAACGAGGGAACGTTGACTTGGCAGTTCGCCCGCCATGCGCCGGCCGGGCGATGGTTGCAGGATCGACTGAGTGATGCCCGAGTCATGTCATCGTTGGCGCTGTCTTTTGCCGAGCCACGGCTGGTGTCGGCCGATGCTGGGCACGACGGTATGGTGCTGATAACGACCCAGTTGCCCTCGGCTCGACGGCAGCTGGTGGGAAGCTTGGATCTCGTGGCGCTTTTCGAGGAGGAGCTACGCGTCCAGTTGGGCACCTACAGAGTCCGCGTGCTTCGCCAGGGGGCTCCTCTGCTCGACATGCGTGCGCCGGGGCGCGCCCCGAGCGAAGCGAGTTACCCTAAGGCGGCGCATCGCCGCGTTACCTTGCCAGGCGGGCTCGAGCTGACGCTCGAGATCTATCCCGATTCTGTCAATGAAATGCTCAAGGCCGGGTTGATTCCCGGCGGCGTGGCGCTCTCGGGGCTCATGCTGAGCTTTCTCATGGCGTTCAGCCTGGGGCTCGCCCATCAGCGACAGCATGACCGTCGGTCGCTGTGGGAAAGCGAACAGCGCTACCGTTCGCTCTTCGCCTACAACCCCGATGCGGTTTTTTCCGTCGATCCGCAGGGCGTCATTGCCACCGCAAATCCCACCTTTGCCGCCATTACCGGCCGGCCACTGGAGCGCATCGTCGGTACGCCGTTTTCCCAGCTCAGTCTTCCCGACCAAGCCGAGGGCATCCACCAGCATATTGCCGAAGCTCTCAAGGGCAACGCGCAGCGGCATGTGGTGACTATCGTCGATCGGGCCGGCGAGCCGCGCTTGCTCTACGTGACGCATCTGCCGATCCTGGTGGATGGAGTGGTCAAGGGGGTCTTCGGCATCGGCAAGGATGTCACCGAGCAGCACAGGAACGAAACGCGCCTGCGGGTGCTGGAGCGCAGCGTTCAAGCCAGCATCAATGGCATCGTGATCACCGATGCCGATCAGGTCGATTTACCCATCACCTTCGTGAACGAAGCTTTCCTGGCCCTGACGGG
Source organism: Halomonas sp. TH-94 (assembly GCF_057473365.1). Classification (NCBI taxonomy): domain Bacteria; kingdom Pseudomonadati; phylum Pseudomonadota; class Gammaproteobacteria; order Oceanospirillales; family Halomonadaceae; genus Halomonas; species Halomonas sp. TH-94. The sequence continues at coordinate 63,722 of NZ_JBYCKL010000065.1, read as the reverse complement.
CTATCGCGAGGAAGAGCTGATCGGCCGTAACTGCCGGCTGCTGCAGGGGCCCGACACCGACCCCGAGAAGTTGGCCTGGCTGCGACGCCGCCTGGCCGAGCGTCGTGACTGCCATGTCACGCTACGCAACTATCGCAAGGATGGCAGTGCATTCTGGAATGCGCTCTATGTGGCGCCGGTACCCGATGGCGACGGGCGCGTGACCCACTTCATCGGTGTCTTGCGCGACGTATCCGACCGCCTGGCCTACGAAGAGCGACTTGCCCATAGCGCCAGTCACGATGCCTTGACCGGCCTGGCCAATCGATCGCTGCTGGAAGAACGGCTTACCCATCACTGCAACACCTCGCTGCTACAGGGTCGTAACTTGGCCGTGCTGTTCGTCGATCTGGACGACTTCAAGCCGATCAACGACAGCCTGGGTCATGCCATCGGCGATGAAGTGCTGATCGAAGTGGCCCGCCGTCTGACCAGCGCCATGCGGCCCGGCGACACCCTGGGGCGGCTGGGTGGGGATGAGTTCGTGGTGCTGATGACCGATGCCACCGGGGAAGAGCAGGCGGAGATGGCAGAGGTCTTGCTGCGGCTCGTGGCTCAACCTTATCGCATCGGTCATCACGAGCTCCATCTGTCGGCCAGTATCGGTATTGCCGTCAGTAACGGCGACATCGAGCAGCCCATGGAGTTGATCCAGCAGGCGGACATGGCGATGTACATGGCCAAGCAGCAGGGGTGTAACGCCTTTCAGTGGTACACGAGTGAGATCACCACGCGTGTCAACGAGCGCCTGGCGATGCGTAATGAGCTGCAGGAGGCCATCGACGGGCAGCGGCTGGAACTCTACTACCAGCCGCTATACGACCAGAGGGGAAAGATCGTCAGCGTGGAAGCCCTGCTGCGCTGGAACCACCCGGTGAGAGGCTTCGTGTCGCCCGGAGAATTCATCCCCCTGGCCGAGCAGACCGGCCAGATCATGCCGATCAGTCGCTGGGTTCTCGAACGCGCCTGTCTCGATATGGGCTTGCTTGACGCGCGAGGCCTTGCCGGGTTCAAGGTAGCGGTCAATCTCTCGCCCTTGCAGTTCCACCGTTCCGGGTTCCTGGACGCGCTGCGGGACACCCTTGCCACGACCCGGCTACCGGCCAGTCGGCTGGAGCTGGAGCTGACCGAAGGCGTGCTGCTGAAGGATGCTCAGGACGTCGTCGATATTCTTAATGCCCTGCGCCGGATGGGGGTCGAGGTCTCCATCGACGATTTCGGCACCGGCTATTCCAGCTTGAACTACCTGAAACAACTGCCCATCGGCAAGATCAAGATCGATCGCAGTTTCATTCGGGAAGTGACCCATAGCGTAGACGATGCTTCCATCGTGCAGGCCATCATCTCCATGGCCCATCATCTGGGCCTGAGCGTGGTAGCAGAGGGCGTTGAAACCGAGCAGCAGCTGCATTTGTTGAAAGGCTACGGCTGCGATCTCTTCCAGGGTTTCCTGCTCGCGCGCCCCATGCCGCTCGCTCGGCTCGAACAAACGCTGACCGCCGGCAAGGCGGTTCCGTTCGGGGAGGACGATAGCCGCTGATACAGGCAGAACTCAGCGTCTCCCCAGCGGACCCTGCATGACCAGCTGACGAATCGTCTCGGCCATGAAGCGGCTGGCGGGAGAGCGTTGGCCCTGCTGCGACCACAGCAGCCCCGGGGTACGCACAGGAGTAGGGCTTTCAAGCGGAATGGCCTTCACGCCGGGCTCGTTGCCCAGCGCATTCTCCGACACGATGCTGGCTAGATCGGTGCGTCGCACCAGTTCGATCATCGGCGAAATGGCATTGAGTTCGGCAACGATCTGCGGCCGCGCGCCGGCGGCAGCGAAGCACTCATCCAACATCTGGCGGGTGGAGAAGTGTGGCGCCAGCAGCGTCATGCGCTGGCCATTCAGCTCGACCATCCTGAGCCGCTTACGCCCCGCCAGCGGATGCCCGGCAGCCACGATCAGCTTGAGTTCCTCGTTATAGAGTGGCTCGAAGCGCAGGCCACGCGGAACGCCTGGGCGATAGGAGATACCCAAGTCCAGGCGGCCGTTGACCAGACCTTCGCTGATTTGATCCCCCGAGAGTTCCTCCACGGCCACCTTGACATGGGGCAGGCGCTGCATGAAGAGCGACAGACATTGTGGAATGAGCTGTACGTTGAAGCTGTGGGTTGCGGCGATACGCAGCTCACCGCGCAGCTCGTCGGGTGCTTCCTTCAAGGCCCCTACGGCCTGGTCGACCTGGCGCAGTATCGGCACCACATGCTCGTGAAAGCTTTGCCCCGCCTCGGTGATCACTACCTTCTTGCCGACCCGGGCGAATAGCGGCTGCCCCAACTCCCCTTCCAGCTGACGAATCTGGTGCGAAAGCGTCGACTGCGTGACGTGAACCTTTTCGGCCGCACGGGTGAAGTTGAGCGTCTCGGCAATGGCCAGGAAGTACCGCATATGTCGCAGTTCCATGGGAAGCCTCGCTGTCGTTTCGCAATCAATCGATGCCATCGTTCGTTTCAATGGAAATTTATCATTTTTATGAATCGTATTCGCGTCGTATGTTTTTCTACACAGCGTTACACACCCCGAGCGTGAACGCCTCGTCGGCGTCTCACGCTCGCTTCTTTCCCCGGAGCGACAGATGAAAATAGGGCGCGAGACAATTCCAAGAACCGCCATCAGCACCTCCAACGCCGACACCATCGTGGTGCGTGGCAAGGACTTGAGCGCCGAGCTGATCGGCCACACCACCTTCACCGACTATTTCCTCATGCTGCTCGATGGCCAGCCGGTTAGCGACGTGCGCCGCCGGGTGCTGGATGCCACCCTGGTGGCCATCGCCGAACATGGCCTGGTGCCCAGCGTGCAGGCCAGTCGCATGACCTTCGCTGCCGCCCCCGAGGCGCTACAGGGCGCAGTGGCCGCGGGTCTGCTGGGCTGCGGGTCGGTGATTCTTGGCGCCTCCCAGGCGGCGGGTGAGCTGTTTGCCGAAATCGGCGGTCGGGTCGACGGGGGGGAATCGCTCGAGCAGGCCGTTCACGATGTCGTCAGCGAGCGTCGTGCCCGTCGCGAAGCGATCCCCGGCTACGGCCATCCGCTGCACAAGGCGCGTGACCCACGGGTCGAGGCGCTGTTCGGCGTAGCGCGCGAGGCGGGTGCCGACATGCGCTACGTAGAGATCGCCGAGGCCGTAGAGCTGGCCATCCCCGAGATCGTCGGCAAGGAACTCAAACTCAACGTTTCCGCCGCCATTCCTGCCGTTCTGCTGGGAGCGGGCTTCCCGCTCAAGGCGCTGCGGGGCGTGCCGCTGCTGGCCCGTACCGCCGGGCTGATCGCCCACCTGCTGGAGGAGTCCGAGCAGCCCTGCGGCTTTGCGCTTTCCTACCAGGCGGCCCAGCGGGTCGAATACACCGGTGACGTTCCGCCGGGCTTCGAGACGGAGGGGAGCGGATCATGACCAAGGTACTCGAAGGCATCACCGTCATCGAACAGGGCACCTTCATTACCGGGCCTGCCGCCGGCATGCTGCTGGCCGATCTCGGGGCCAACGTCATCAAGGTGGAAATGCCGGGCAAGGGCGACCCCTTCCGCGCCTTCAAGGGCGGGCTCTACAGCCCTCACTACCAGACCTACAACCGTAACAAGCGCAGTATCGCCCTCAACACCAAGGAGCCGGAGGACCTCGCCACCTTCGATGCGCTGATTCGCGATGCCGACGTCTATATCCAGAACTTTCGCCCCGGCACTGCCGAGCGCCTGGGGGCAGGGGAAGCGCGGCTGCGGGAGATGAACCCGGGGCTGATCTACTGCGCCATCAGCGGCTTCGGCAACGACGGCCCTTACGCCTCACGCCCCAGCTACGACACCGTGGCCCAGGCGGCGAGCGGTTTTCTCAAGCTGCTGATCAACCCGGAAAATCCGCGGGTGGTGGGCCCGGCCATGGCCGATGCCCTGTCGGGCTTCTATGCCGCCTACGGCATTCTCGGTGCGCTGGTGGAGCGCGGCCGTACCGGCCAGGGGCGGCGGGTCGACGTCTCCATGCTGGAGGCGATGTGCCACTTCAACCTCGACGCTTTTACCCACTATCTCTCCGAGAACGAGATCATGGGGCCCTACAGCCGGCCGCAGGTGTCGCAGTCCTACGTGGTGGAGTGCGCCGACGGCAAGTGGGTCGCGCTGCACATGTCCTCGCCTGAGAAGTTCTGGCAGGGGCTGGCCAATGCCATGGAGTACCCCGAACTGCTGCAGGACGAACGCTTCGCCACCCGCGAGGGGCGCATCGACCACCAGGAGCAGATGATCGAAGTGCTCAAGCAGGTCTTCAAGCGTCACGGGCGCGACGAGTGGTGCCGGCGACTCGAGGCGGAGGACGTGCCCCACGCGCCCATGTACGACACCGACGAAGTGCTCCAGGACCCCCAGGTGAAGCACCTGCAGCTCGAGGTGAGCACCGAGCATCCCACGGTGGGCACCTTCCGCACGGTGCGCTCGCCGGTTTCCTACGATGGCGTCAAGCCGCTGGACGTGGTGGCGCCGCCGGTACTGGACGAGCACCGCCAGGAGATTCTCGACGAAGTGAAGCGCCGGCAGCGTTGAACGCCGCCCGAGCGCATCGGCACCATCAAACAATGATAATCACGAGGCCGGGTAGTGCTGATACCCAGGCCGATCAGGAGCGACAGTCATGTTCGAATTGCCCAACAAAGACGACATAGTTCCGCATGGCATTCCCCAGACGCCTGACGATATCACCGAGATCGTCGTCAAGGCCATGAGCCATACCAAGGATGATCGGCTACGGGAAATCCTTACGGCGCTGGTGCGACATCTGCATGCGTTTGGCCGCGAAGTGAAGCTGAACGAAGAGGAGTTCATGGCCGCCATCAATGCTGTCACGCGGCTTGGCCACCTCACCCGCGATCGCCACAACGAGACCATGGTGATGTCGGACGCCCTGGGTTTTTCCACCCTGGTGATGATTCTCAACCAGGAGCGCACCCCGGAGCAGATCTCGCCGGCCCTGCTGGGGCCGTTCTACAGCCGCAAGGATCCCGAGTATCCGTTGGGCACCAATATTTCACGCGACACGCCCAAGGAGAGCGACATTCCGCTATTCGTCTCCGGGCGGGTGACAAGCCGCGACGGCACGCCGTTGGCGGGTGCGCTGGTGGAGGTATGGCACGCCTCGCCGGAGGGCCTCTACGAGAACCAGGACGATAGTCAGCCGCACCTGAACCTGCGCGGCAAGTTTCGCACCGACGGCGAGGGCCGCTACCGCTTTCGCACCATACGCCCGGCCAGCTATCCGATCCCCACCCACGGCATCGTCGGCGAGATGCTCGAGGCGCAGCATCGTCATCCGTTTCGTGCCGCCCACCTGCACTTCACGATATCGGCGGAAGGGCATCAGACCCTGGTGACCCAGATTTTCCCCGACGACGATCCCTTCCTCGAATCCGACTGCGTTTTCGGCGTCACCAGCGCCGATCTGGCCATGCCGTTCACCCTGCACGACGACGGGAAGGCCCCCGATGCCGATGTCAGCGGACGCTACTGCACGCTCGACGTGGACTTCGACCTGAGCCCCGGGGATTCGCGCTTGCCGTCCTCGCCTATCGACTCCTGACCGGGCCGCACGCCAAAACCCGTTCCATAACAACAACCCCAATACGAGACGCCAACATGACACCGACCAAGCACAACACCACCCAATCGTGTCCCACCTTCACCCTGAGTGCCGTGGCTCTGGCCGCAGCGCTCGTTCCTGCCAGCGCCTTGGCCACGCAAACCATCGATCTGACCGTGGGCTCGAGCCACCCGACCACCATCCCCTGGGTGGGCATGATCCCCGAGGTCTTCATTCCCAAGGTCAACGAGATTCTGGCGGAAGAGGGCGAATATGAAGTGCGCTGGACCGAGGCCTATGCCGGCCAGCTTTACGGTACCAACGCCACGCTTACTTCCATCCAGGACGGCATCGCCGACATCGGCTGGGTCTTCAGCTACCTCGAGCCCTCACGCATGCCGCTGGCACAGATCAGCGCCTATACCCCGTTCACCACCAGCGATCCGGAGCTGATGCTCGAGGTGATGAACGATCTGGTGCGCTCGGAGCCGGCGTTACGCGCCGAGTGGGAAGATCACGACCTGGTGTTCCTCGGTGCGACTGCATCGGATACCTACGACATCTACACCAACTTCCCGGTGAACGGCCTCGACGACCTCGAAGGAGCGCGTATCTCGGCGCCAGGGGTGCTCGGCGTCTGGCTCGAGCCGGTGGGCTCGGTGCCGGTAGACGGCACCCTGGCAAGCTACTACACCGACATCCAGACCGGCGTCTCCCAGGGAGTGGTGGGGCTGGCCACCGGCAACCTCTCGGCACGCATCTATGAAGTGGCGCCGTACATCACCCAGGTCAACCTGGGCGTGGTGTTCTCCGGGGGGCTTGCCATCAACCAGTTCACCTGGGACGGCCTGCCGGAACCGGTACAGGAAGCCCTGATGGAAGCCGGCCAAACCTATACCGTCGCCCATGGCCGCGACTTGGCCGAGCGCTACGAGAGTTCTCTCGAGCGTATGGTCGAGCTGGGCGCCGACCAGAGCACCCCGGTACGGGTTCAGGCGCTTTCCGACGAGCAGCGCCAGCAGTGGATCGACGGCATGCCCGGCCTGGCGGATCAATGGGTCGAGCGCAACGAAGGGCGCGGCCTGCCTGCCCGCGAACTCCTCAATACCTACATGGATGCCATGCGCGAGCGCGGCCATGAGCCCGAGCTGGCCTGGGACCGCAACTGATCGACAATGCCCGGCCGGTAGCGCCGGCCGGGCCTGAGGAGTCGTGGCAATGACGTTTTCCTTCAAGACGCTGGTGCTTGGGCGCCGGCTCGGTGGCGGCCGTCACAACAGTCTGTTCGGCTATCTGGTAGACGGACTCAACGCGATAGGCTCGCTGCTGATCTTTTCGATCATGGCGATGATCGTGGTGGACGTGCTGTCCCGCAATCTGTTCAACAAGCCCATTGCAGGGGTGGCGGAGCTGGTGGCGGCGTCCATCGTCATGATCGTGTTCTTGCAGCTCCCCGGCACCCTGCGCCACGGCCGTATGGCTCAGGCCGATATCTTCATTCGCGGTTTCACCGAACGACATCCTCGCATCGGATATGGGCTGCAGACCCTGTTCTACCTGGCCGGTGCCTACATGCTCTACGTGATTTACCAGGGCACCTTGCCGACCTTCCTGCGTGCCTGGGAGCGTAGCCAGTTCATGGGGGTGGAGGGGGTTTTCACCTTTCCCGTGTGGCCCATCCGCCTGGTGGTCATCGCCTGTGCGTTGATCACGCTGCTGCAATATCTGCTGCTGGCAGGCCAGGCGCTGGTGCGAGCGGTGCAGGGCAGGGTGCCCGACGCAGAGGAGGCTGGCTCATGAGCGGTATCGAAATCGGCATCGTTGCCGTGGGCATGATGCTGGCGCTGATCTACTTCGGCATGCATATCAGCATTGCCTTGATGCTGGTCTCCTTCGTCGCCATCTCCACGCTGCGTACGCCGGAGCTGGCTACCCGCATGGTAGCGGCGGCGGCCAACGATTCCCTGAGCAGCTACCTCTACGGGGTGGTGCCGCTGTTTGTGCTGATGGGCCTGCTGGTGGTGATATCGGGGGTCGGGCGTGACACCTTCGATGTATTTCAGTGGCTGACTCGCAAAATTCGCGGTGGCCTGGGCTTGGCCACCGTAGGGGCCAACGGCATTTTCGCTTCCATTACCGGTATCAGCGTGGCGTCGGCTGCGGTATTCACCAAGGTGGCGGTACCCGAGATGCGGCGCCACGGCTATACGCCAAAGTTCGCCGTGGGCGTGGTGGCGGGGAGCTCCGTGCTCGGGATGTTGATCCCCCCATCGCTGCTGATGATCGTCTACGGCGTGCTGGCGGAACAATCGGTGGGCCGCATGTTCATTGCCGGCATCATCCCGGGCATCCTGCTGGCGGTTACCTTCTGTGTCACGATCCTGCTGCTGGCCTACCTGCGCCCCGGTTTCATGATGCAGGATCAGGCGGTGCAGCCCGAACGCGAAACCATCGACGAGACGCCGCTGTCCCTGGTGCTCAAGCTTGTGCCGATACTGGCACTGATGGCCCTGGTGCTCGGCGGGCTCTATTCGGGGTTCTTCACCCCCACCGAAGCCGGTGGCGTCGGTGCCTGCGGTGCTCTGCTGCTGGCATTGATGAAGCGACGCTTGAATGCGGCCAAGTTCTATCAGGTGCTGGGCGAGACGGGGCACGTGGCGGTATCGATCCTGTTCCTGATTCTCGCGGCCTCGCTCTACAGCCGCATGCTGGCACTGACCGGGCTGCCGATGTCCATCGCCCAGTGGGTCACGGCCATGGACCTGACCGCCTATCATTTCCTCTTCCTCTACCTGCTGGTGGTGATCCTGATGGGCTGCATCATCGATTCGGTGTCGATCATGCTGATCGTGCTGCCTATCGTGCTGCCCATTGCGCAGTTCTTCGGCATGGACCTGATCTGGTTCGGGGTGATTACGGTGGTGGCGGTGGAAATCGGCCTGATCACGCCGCCGTTCGGGATCTCGGTCTATACGGTCAATGCCGCCCTCAATGACCGCAACGTACCGGTAAAGGAGATCTTCAAGGGCGTGGTGCCGTTCTTCGCCGCGATGCTGCTGGTGCTGTTGATCCTGTCGCTGTTCCCGGTGCTGTCCACCTATCTGGCTTATCGCTACTGAATTCGCAATGACCGAGCAAGGCAAGGGAGAGACGAGATGACCGTAGGCATATTGAACCCGCCGGCGCTGGACCAGCTGTTCCTCGAAGCGCGAACCCATGCCTACTGGCAGGATCGCCGCGTGAATGATACAACGCTGCGTCGGCTTTACGACCTGCTGAAAATGGCGCCCACCAGCGTCAACTGCAATCCGCTGCGTATCCATTTCCTGCGTACGTCAGAAGCCAAGGCAAGGCTGATGCCGGCACTGGCCGAGGGTAACCGGCAGAAGGTGGAACAGGCCCCCGTGACGGCTATCCTGGCCTACGACAGGCGTTTCCACGATCATTTGCCGGAGCTGTTTCCCCACGTGGATGCCAGGGCCTGGTTCGTCGGCGATGAGCCCCACCGGGAGGAGACGGCCTTTCGCAACGGCAGCTTGCAGGGGGGGTACTTCATCGTTGCCGCCCGGGCGCTCGGCCTGGATGTGGGGCCGCTGTCCGGTTTCGACAACGACATGGTAGACAGCCTGTTCTTCGCCGAGCGACACCCCCACTACCGCAGCAACTTCCTGTGCAATCTGGGCTATGGCGATGAGGCGGGGCTGCGACCGCGTGGCCCCAGGCTTAGTTTCGATCAGGCATGCGCGCTGCTGTAACCCGTAATACCGCATGAACGCAAACGGCCACCCGAAGGTGGCCGTTTTTCAGCAGCACGCCTTTCAGGCGCTTGCTCGCTCCCCCGGCTGGGCCAGTACGGCCTTGAGATGGGCGAGGTCGCGCGAGACGTCGATTTCGACGAACTCCGCCAGCAGGCGCTGGGCTTCCTGTTGGGCTGCTATCTGCACGTACTCTTCATATGTTGCTATGGCTGTCTGGCAATAGCGGCACTGAAGCACATCCGTTGGCTTCGGGTTACCGTTCCAGAAATTGCTGCCACTGCACTCCGGACACTCCACTTTCCTTGATCGCTGAAACATTCTGGCCTCCTGCCTGAATCTCATGCAGTGAAAAGGTTATCCTCAACACACCTTGTACAAGATGCCACAAGTGACCGCACTTGCGTCAAGTTTAATGTTAAGAATAGTTGTGCTTCATGACAGACACGAGACTAAAAGCCGCTGGGTCATCGCTGCGCTTGGGCTGGGACCCAGCGGAACATTGGCCATCTGTCGCGGCTCCAAGCGCTGAGCCTGTGTTTTGCCAAGGCCCATGAGTTCGGTAGGGACTCATTGGAATTGGGTAATTGCAATTGATGTCCTAGGGTGACTGAATACAACGATTTTGGGGGAAAGAAGATGGCGGACGATCTGCACCAGCCCAACAACCTCATGATTAGAAAGCTGGAAAGCATCTTTCCTCTCACCGATGAGGAAACACATGCGCTCCAGGAGTTAACGGCTGTGATCAAAAGCCTCAAGGCCGATCAGGAAATCGTCAGTATCGGGGATCGCCCTCAACATTGCTGCGTGGTTCTCGAGGGTTTCACCTGTGTCTACAAGCTGAGCTATGCGGGCCGACGCCAGATCATGGCGCTGCACGTGCCCGGCGACATGCCTGACCTGCAGAGTCTGCACCTGGAGGTCATGGACTTCAGTATCGCCTCGATCAGCCCTTGCACGGTCGGCTTCATCCAGCATGACGACATGCGCCGTGTGTGCGAACGCTTTCCCCGTCTTACTGCCGCCTTCTGGCGCGAGACGCTGGTGGACGCTTCGCTCTATCGCGAGTGGCTGCTCAACATCGGACAGCGGGATGCCTATACGCGCATCGCGCACCTGCTCTGCGAATTGCTGCTGCGTTTGAAGGCGGTGGGACTCGTCGAAGACATGTCCTTCACCTTGCCGACGACTCAGGAAGAGCTGGCGGATGCGGTAGGCATAAGCCCCGTTCATGTCAGCCGTACCCTCCAGGCGTTGCGCGCCGATGGGGTGATTCAAACTGAAAAGACGCGTGTGATCGTGCCTGACTGGCAGCGCTTGGTGGAGGCCGGTGAGTTCGACCCGCTCTATCTCCATCAGCAAGGGCGCGATGGGCCTTGAACGACGCCACGTAGCCGCTGCAGGCGGCAGTGCGATATCGATGGAGAGCGAGAAAGGCAATCATGGGCTGGCGCCCCCATCAGGATTCGAACCTGAGACCTTCCCCTTAGGAGGGGGACGCTCTATCCAGCTGAGCTATGGGGGCAGCACGGCTGCGCATTATAAGCGCTTGTGGCGGCAAGATAAACCGCTTGGCTGGAGGCGGTTGCCATACGTTCTGGCGGACGCCATCATCGAAGCGTCCGCCACGTCAGGGAACGCGCATGCTGATCGATGAATATCGCCGATACGACGCCATGGGGCTGGCTGAGCTGATTCGAAGCCGGCAGGTGAGTCGTGATGAGGTGCTGGAGGCCGCGTGTCGGTGCATAGAGCGCTACGATCCGCAATGGAATGCCATCGTGAGGACACGCTTCGAGCGCGCCAGAGGCGAGGCGCAAGGCGTCGTTCCCGATACGCCTCTCGCGGGGGCGCCGACCCTGACCAAAGATCTGCTGACGGCCATCGCTGGAGAGCCGTTGGCCTTTGGCAGTGCCGCCTTGGCCGAGTGGACGGCGCCGGCGGATTCGACGCTGGTGACCCGGTTGCGTGAGGCGGGGATCTCTCTTCTCGGCCAGACGGCCACCCCCGAGCTGGGGCTGATGGGGATCACCGAACCGCGAGCCTTTCCTCACCCACGCAACCCATGGAACGTCGATCATTCCCCTGGCGGCTCCAGCGGCGGCGCAGCGGCGGCGGTGGCGGGGGGACTGGTGCCGCTGGCCATGGCCGGCGACGGTGGCGGCTCGATCCGGATTCCTGCAAGTTACTGTGGTCTGTTCGGTTTCAAGCCCTCGCGCGGGCGTGTGCCCCAGGGGCCGCTACACGGCGAGGTATGGCGGGGCGCCGTGGTGGAACACGCCGTAACCCGGTCGGTACGCGACAGCGCCGCGCTGCTCGATGCGATTAACGGCATGGATGAAGGTGGTCCCTATCCGGTGCCTCGCGAACATGGCTTCCTGGCGGCGCTGGATCGCCCGCCCGGGCCGCTTCGCATCGGCGTTTCCCTGGGTGAACCGCTAGGCAAGCCGTTGGGAACCCGGCTCGATCCCGAGGTGCGTCAGGCGGTCGAAGGGGCGGCGCGAACCCTTGAGGGGCTTGGTCATCACGTCGAGTGGGCCGATCCGCCCGTCGACGGCGAGCGTCTGGCCAACGCCTACCTGACACTCTATCTGGGCCAGGTGTGTGCCGATCTGGCCTGGATCGCTAGGGAAACCGGCGTTGCCGTGGGGCGGCTGGCCATCGAACCCGCTACCCGCGCCATCGGTCGCCTGGGGCGCCATCTGCCGGTGCGCGACTACGAGCTGGCCAAGCGCGACTGGAACACGGCGGCGCGAGCCATGGGGGAGTTTCACAGCCGCTACGATGTGCTGCTGATGCCCGTCACCGCTGCACCGGCGCCACGTCTGGGCGAGCTTTACCCGCCGGCTTCGCAGGAGCGCCTGATGTCGCTGCTGGCCTTTCCCGGGCTGCCCAAGCTGGCGCTCAAAGCGGGCATGCTCAAGCATCTGGCGCGAGACGCTCTGGCGCGCACCCCCTATACCCAACTGGCCAATCTCACCGGCCAGCCGGCCATGTCGCTGCCGTTTCACGTCACTGCGCAAGGCTTGCCGGTGGGCGTTCAGGTAGTGGGCCCCATGGGCGACGAGCGCCGCCTGCTGGCGCTGGCGGCCCAGGTCGAGGCCGAGGTGCAATGGCAGCGACACCTGCCCAGGCCCGCCCAGGAGGGGTAGAATGCGCGCCACATACGCCGAAGCAGCAGGCCATGACCGAACCCACACCTCTTTCGCCGGCCGGCGACCGACATTTCGACGGCCTTGTCGACAAGTTCTCTGGCAGCCTTTACGGCGGCCCGCGCGGTGAGCTGCGCCTGGCCATGCTCGATGAGCTGCTGCCGCAAATGCTCGCTCTCGACGGTCAACCCGTGCTGGACGTCGGGGGTGGGCTGGGCCAGCTCTCCGCCTGGTTCGCCCGGCGTGGCCATCCCGTCACGTTGATGGAGCCGGCCGGCGATATGCTCGACCAGGCCCGACAGACGCTCGCAGACCTGCCAGTGAGCTTCGTCCAGTCGCCGCTTCAGGCGTTGCCGGAGCGTGCTGACGCCCCCTGGTCGCTGATCGCCTGCCACGCGGTACTGGAATGGCTCAGCGATCCAGAGGCGGCTTTTGCCACCCTGGCGAAGAGCCTTGCTGCCGATGGCCAGCTATCGCTGATGGTGTTCAATCGCGATGCGCTGCGTTTTTCCAACGTGGTCAAGGGTAACCTGCAGAAGGCGCTGGACGATCGTCTGGAAGGTACCGGCAAACGCCAGCGCCTGACACCCATCTCGCCGCTTTGCCACGAGCAAATCGTTGCCTGGAGCCGCGATAACGGACTGGCGATTCGCTCCGTGGCCGGCATTCGCATCTTCCATGATTATCTGCGCCAACCGCCGACCAACGAGGCGGACTGGCAGCGCCTGGTGGCGTTGGAACTCCGCTACTGCCGGGCCGAACCGCACTGGCGGCTGGGACGCTATCTGCTCTATACCCTGGTGCGTGACGATGAGCGTTCGCTCGAGGAGAAGGTGCGATGAGTGCGCAAACGCCGGTCTGCCAGCTGCTCGAGCGCCAGGACTGCGACTACCGCGGCTGGTTATGGGTGGCACCGCCGCGGGATGCCTGGCTCGAGGATGGTCAGGGTAGCGTTCTCAGCGCCGATCATGCCGTGCTTGCAGCCTGGCGGGAGCGCGAGCGCCGGGCCAGCTCACCGTTTGATACCGGCTCCGTAGGCGAACCGCCGGGTGTCGTGCTGTTCTGGCCCAAGAGCCATGCCTTGGGCGAGTGGTGGCTGCTGTGGCTGTGCGCCAACCTGCCGCCGGGAACGCCGCTGCAGTTGGTGGGCGAGAACCAAGGCGGTATCAAGCGAGTGTTGAAGGTACTGGCGGCGCTGGGGCTGGGCTGCCGTAAGCTCGACAGCGCACGGCGCTGCATCCTGTTCGAGTCGCGTCTCGGCGCGGTGGGCATCGACCCGGATGCCGCCTGGACCACCTTCGAAGCCGAGGGACTGACGCTTGCCAGCCATCCCGGGGTGTTCGGCCACGGCAAGCTGGACGAAGGCACCCGGCTGTTGCTCAGTCAGCTCGACCGGCAGCTCCCGACGCCGGAAACGGGGCATGAGGTGCTCGACATGGGCTGCGGTGATGGCATCCTGAGCGCCTGGCTTGCCCGTCGCGGCCACGCCGTGACGGCGGTGGACGTCAACGCCTTCGCGGTGGAGGCGACTCGCCGCACCCTGGCCGCCAATGACCTGCAAGGGCAGGCCCTGGCCAGCGATGTCTATTCGGCACTCGACGGACGCCGCTTTGCCGCCATCGTCAGCAATCCGCCGTTTCACCAGGAGCGCAGCATCGACTACGGCCCCGCCGGGAAACTCATTCGTGAGGCGCCGGCGCACCTGAAACGGGGCGGGGAGCTGTGGGTCGTCGCCAACGCCTTCCTGCCCTATCCCGACCTGCTCGCAAGCACCTTCGACGGCTTCGAGATCGTTGCCGACGACCGTCGCTTTCGGGTTTATCATGCCCTCAGGCGCTAGGCCTACAACTGAGTGATCCGGTCATGGCGGGAAATCTGCGCAGTGCAGCGGTTCTGGGGGTGCTGTTGGCGGTGGGGTTGATCCTCTTTACCGGCCTCGATGCCATCAAGCCCGAGATGATCGCCGATGCCACCGCCGACGCACGTCGGGCCGCGCAGCAGTTCGCCGAGGACTCCGGCAGCCGGGTGGGGCAGATTCGCCAGGCCACCCAGGGCTACTTCTCCATCGAGGATCTCGACAGCTACACGCCGGACGTGAAGCGGGTAAGGGTGGTGACGACCGTGGATTACGCGCTGGAGGACTGAAACTGCCTGAGTTCGCCGACGTTTCAGGCAGGGCCTGGGCTCAACTACCCGGCGTGCGATAGGCGATATCGGTAATGATGTAGGCGCTATCACCCGCCGGGGCCTTCACCGTGACCTCGTCGTCCAGGGCCTTGCCCAGCAGTGCCTTGGCCAGCGGCGCATCGACGCTGATCCAGCGTTTGCCGGTGTCGGTCTCGTCATGACCGACGATGCGGATGCGCATCTCCTCGCCCTCATCGTCCTCGAGGGTGACGAAGGCGCCGAAATAGACCTTGTCGGTGTCTGCCGGCAGGCGATCCACCACCTGCAGTTCGTCCAGCCGCTTGGTCAGGTAGCGGATCCGCGCGATGACCCGGTTGAGTTCCTTCTTGTTGTAGGTGTAGTCGGCGTTCTCGCTGCGGTCGCCCAGCGCCGCGGCTTCGCCCACCTTGGCCGAAAGCTCCGGGCGCTTGACCCGTGACAGATGATCGAGAATTCCGCGTAGCCGAGCCGCTCCCTCGCCGGTTATCAGGTTGCTCCTGGGTTCCTGGCGCGGGTCCTTGGCGGGGTCGCGCCAGCGCGTCATATTGCGGCCCTTCATGCCGAAGCTCTCCTCGATCGGTGGGTGGCGAAAGCAACATACGCCATCGGCCAGGCGCATGCCAGACGCGAACCGACTGGCGGATCAATCAAACGTTCGTTACATTCTCAGTGGCGGCGTCACGCCGTCACCAAGAACAATCCTGCGTGAAAGGAGTCTGGACATGTTTCGACGTCAGCTTATCGGTGCCGCTCTGGGTGCCGCTCTAATGATTACCCCCTTCAGCGCTGCCCTGGCCTGGGAGAGCGAGGTCGAGACGCTCAAGCAGCGCTGGGAGCAGATCACCACCCAGCGGGCGGAAGGGCAGCGGCGCAATTCACTCAAGTCGCTGGCCGATGAAGCCGAGCGGCTGGCCCAGGCCAATGCCGGTGAGGCCCAGCCGCTGATCTGGTACGGCATCATCGAGGCCTCCCATGCCCGCGAGCGTAGCGGACTGGGGGCGCTCGGCAGTGCGCGCTCGGCGCGGGATGCTCTCGAGCGTGCCATCGAGATCGACCCTCAGGGTGGTAACGGCTCGGCCTATGTGACCCTGGGCGCCCTGTACGACCGAGCGCCGGGTCGCCCCGTGGGCTTCGGTAACAGCGGCACTGCCGAGCGCATGTTCCAACGCGCGCTGCAGATTCGCCCCGATGGCATCGACGTCAATTACTACTATGCCGCTTTCCTCGAGGACGAGGGCCGTCGCGACGAGGCGCGCGAGCACGCCCAGCGTGCCGTGGACGGCACCGCTCGTGAGGATCGTCAGGCCTCGGACGAGGCGCTGCGCGAGCAGGCAAGAGCGCTTCTCTCTCAGCTTTGAAGCGGTCCTTCCCCTTGCGCCTCGCCTGCGCGGCGCAAGGGGAGCGAGGCAGAGTTGGCATTCCTGGCCTCGCTCACGATAATGGTCTCCATGCGCAGACTCGGAGGCTTGCATGACCGATGATCGTGACAACGGCCAGGATGGCGCTCGCCTGCCCGCTTTCGGCACCGACGACGTTGAACTGATCGAACGCCGCCCGCTGTATCAGGGATTCTTTCGTCTGGAAGAGGTCCATTTGCGCCACCGCTTGTTCGACGGTGGCTGGAGCCGTTCGATGGCGCGTGAAGTTCACGTGCGCCACGATGCCGTCGGCGTGCTGCTCTACGATGTAGAACGCGACTGTGTGGTGCTGGTGGAGCAGATCCGCGCCGGTGCCCTGAACGATCCCCGGTCGCCATGGAAGCTCGAGATCGTTGCCGGCCTGGCCGAGGCGGGCGAAAGTGCTGCCGAGGTAGCCCGGCGCGAGGCCATGGAGGAGGCTGGCTGCGAAGTTGCCGATCTGATCGAACTGCATACCTACTACCCCAGCCCCGGCGCTTGTACCGAGAGGGTCACGCTTTTCTGTGCCCTGATAGACTCCGCTGGGCTCGGCGGCGTGCATGGGCTGGATGAGGAACATGAAGACATACGCGTTCACGTGCTACCGTTTATCCAGGCTTGGGAACTCCTGAATGCCGGGAGACTCGACAATGCCATGTGTCTGATCGCCTTCTACTGGTTGGCGGCTGAACGTGCATCTTTACGAGCAAGGGGGTAGCGTGGCGAGAACCGCCTATGTCACCGATCTGAAAGGCCTGCAGGGCGAATGCAGCGCCAACTACCTGCGCCTGATCCGGCTGCTTGGGGATATGGGCGAGGGCGAGACGCGCGAATTCGAGCTGACCGGCAAGCGTGGTCGGTTCGGCACCCTGTGGCTTTCGGTGCTGGAGCGGGCGCCTTACACCACCATCGCCCGGGTGAGCCAGAGTGGCTTGATGGATGGCGTGATCGAACCGCCGCGGATGCGCGTGCATCTCTATCACGACGTGCGCATGGCCGAAGTCACCGACTTCCAACGGGAGCGTCACTTCAGCGGGCGCTACCGTTACCCCAACGTGCGGATGTTTCAGCCTGACGAGAAGCTGCAGTTGAACCGCTTCCTCGGTGAGTGGTTGGCGCATGGCCTCGAACACGGCCATCCCACCAACCTGACGGAACTGCCCGGATGACACGGCTGGTTCAGATTACCGATTGTCATCTCCACGCTGACCCCAATGCGCGCTCCCGTGCCGGCTTCCCGCTGCGCCAGCTCGAGGCCGTGGTGGCTGCCGCACGCACTGAACGGCCTGATGTCGTCATCGTCAGCGGGGACGTCAGTCAGGACGAGACGTCGGCATCCTATCAGCATGCCATGAACGTCCTCGCGACCCTGGAGTGCCCGTGGTTCTGGCTGGAGGGAAACCACGACCAGCCGGGGCTGATGGAAGAGGTGCGGGTCGTTCACGACGAGATCGAGCTGAACGATTGGCGCCTATTGGTGGTGGATACCTGTGTTCGCGGGCATGCCCATGGCGAGCTTGGTCAGGAGCGGCTGGATCGTCTGGTGGAGCAACTGTCGGAGGACGACCGCCCCACGCTGCTGGTCATGCATCATCCGCCGGTCAGCGTCGGCTCGGCATGGCTCGACGAGATCGGCCTCGAGGACAGCGCTGCTCTGTGGCAGGCGCTGGATCCCTTTCCTCAGGTCAGGGCGATTCTCTGTGGCCACATCCATCAGGCCTTTGCAGAGCGCCGCACGCTCGGTCAGGGCGAGGTGATGGTATACGGTTGCCCCTCCACCACCGACCAGTTCCTGGCCGGCTCCGATGAATTCGCCATCGATGAAGCGTCGCGCCCCGGCTATCGGGTTTTCGACATACGCAACGAGCAGTGGCTGACCTGGGTAGAGCGGGTCGATCTGTGATCATTGATTCTTTTCTGGTCTAAAAAGATAGGCAATCATTCTTTTACGTTATTATTACCCCGGCGTTACCCTGTCCGCATGAATTTCCCTGCCCACGTCATGCGAGGTACCCGGGCCGATGACCAGTCTTCACGCTCCCGAGCATCAGTCGATATCCCAGGCTGCCGATACGCCGGCGTCCCTGTCCCCACGCCGGCTGACCCACCTTCAGCAGCTGGAAGCCGAGTCGATTCACATCATCCGTGAGGTGGCGGCGGAATTTCGCAACCCGGTGATGCTCTACTCCATCGGCAAGGACTCCTCGGTGATGCTGCATCTGGCGCGCAAGGCCTTCTATCCCGGGCCGCCGCCGTTCCCGCTGATGCATATCAACACCACCTGGAAATTCCGCGAGATGATCGCCTTTCGCGATCGCATGGCGGCCGAGTGCGGCATGGAGCTGATCGAACACATCAACGAAGAGGGGCGGGCCGCCGGCATCAACCCCTTCGATCACGGCTCCAGCGGCTACACCGACGTGATGAAGACCCAGGCGCTCAAGCAGGCGCTGGACAAGTACGGCTTCGATGCCGCCTTCGGCGGTGCCCGCCGCGACGAAGAGGCCAGCCGTGCCAAGGAGCGCGTCTTCTCCTTCCGCGACAAGTTCCATCGCTGGGACCCCAAGGTCCAGCGGCCCGAGCTGTGGAACCTCTACAACGCGCGTATCAACAAAGGCGAATCGATCCGCGCCTTCCCGCTCTCCAACTGGACCGAGCTGGACATCTGGCAGTACATCCATCTCGAGCAGATCCCCATCGTGCCGCTCTATTACGCCGCCCCGCGACCGGTGGTGGAGCGCGACGGCATGCTGGTGATGGTCGATGACGAGCGCCTGCCGCTGGCCCCGGGCGAAGTGCCCGAAGAGAAGTGGGTGCGCTTCCGTACCCTGGGCTGCTATCCGCTCACCGGGGCCGTCGAGTCGAAGGCCGATACCCTGCCCGAAATCATCCAGGAGATGCTGCTCACCCGCACCAGCGAACGCAGCGGCCGGGCCATCGACCACGATCAGGCGGGCTCGATGGAGAAGAAGAAGCGCGAGGGGTACTTCTAGCCGCTGGCAAAAACTCGCTGCGCTCGGCCATACGGCGTTAAACATCGGCTCAAGATGCTCATTTACTCCAGTAAACTCCGCTCTTTCGCCGCTGTTTGCCTTGTCTGGCCATCGCTCGCTGACTTTTCGCTCAGCGTCTGATCAATGATTTCCAGGATGTCACCATGGCTCATCAGTCTTCTCTAATCGCCGACAATATCGAGCAGTACCTGCACGAGCACGAGAACAAGGACCTGCTGCGCTTCATCACCTGCGGCAGCGTCGACGACGGCAAGTCGACCCTGATCGGCCGGCTTCTGCACGACTCCAAGATGATCTTCGACGATCATCTGGCGGCGCTAACGCGTGATTCGAAGAAGAGCGGCACTACCGGTGGCGCCGTCGATCTGGCGCTGCTGGTCGACGGGTTGCAGTCGGAGCGCGAGCAGGGCATCACCATCGACGTGGCCTATCGTTTCTTCTCCACCGACAAGCGCAAGTTCATCATCGCCGACACCCCGGGGCACGAGCAGTACACCCGCAACATGGCCACCGGCGCCTCCACCGCCAACCTGGCGATCATCCTGATCGATGCGCGCTACGGCGTGCAGACCCAGACCCGCCGGCACAGCTTCATTGCCGACCTGCTGGGCATCAAGCACCTGGTCATCGCCGTCAACAAGATGGACCTGGTGGGCTTCTCCCAGGCACGCTTCGACGAGATCGTGGCCGACTACCGCCGCTTCTCCGAGCAGCTTTCGGTCGACGATCTGCACTTCGTGCCGATCTCGGCGTTGGAAGGCGACAACGTGGTCAACCGCAGCGATCGTATGGCTTGGTACCAGCTTGAAGGTGAGGCGGGGCCGGCGCTCCTGGAGCTGCTGGAAACCGTGGAGGTCAGCCGCGATCGTAATCTGGTCGACCTGCGTTTCCCGGTGCAGTACGTCAATCGTCCCAATCTCGATTTTCGCGGCTATGCCGGCACGCTGGAAGCGGGTGTGCTGCGCCCGGGCCTGGCAGTCAAGGTGCTGCCGTCGGGCAAGACGAGCCGGGTCGAGCGCGTGGTGACCTTCGATGGCGATCTGGAAGCGGCCTGGCCGGGCCAGGCGGTGACCGTCACCCTGGAAGACGAGATCGATATTTCCCGCGGCGACTGGATCGTCGCCGAGGATGCCGACGTCACCCTGACCAATGTCTTCGATGCCGACATCGTATGGATGCACGAGCAGCCGCTGGTGCCGGGTCGGCAATACGACATTCGCCTGGCGGGCCGTTCGGTATCGGGCCAGGTGAGTGCGATTCATCATCAGATCGACGTCAATACCCTGGCTCGGCTCGATGCCGACTGCCTGGAGCTGAACGCCATCGCTCGCTGCCGTGTCGAGCTGACCGCGGCCGTGCCTCTGGATCCCTACGATCAGAGCCCCGGTACCGGCAGCTTCATCGTCATCGATCGCCTTTCCAATGTCACCGTCGGGGCAGGCATGGTGCGTAGCGCCGCCGAATCGGCGGGAAATGGGGAGCACAAGGTCGATTGGGCCGCCTTCGAGCTCGAGCTCAACGGGTTGATCCGTCGTCATTTCCCTCACTGGCAAGCGAAGGATATACGCGACCTGCTGAGTTGAGCGTCATCCAAGCGAACCATAGACGGTTGATTAAGCTGTATCATCCTCCACACTATGAACAGGGTTCGGCCTATGCCGGGCCCTGTCGTCTGTCAGGGAGGAGACAATGTCATATTGCCAGGAAAGGCCGTTACCATACCGCTCGAGGGCCCACCGCCGTTGCGCCTTGTGTCGGGTGGGCCCATGACCGGCTTCATCAGGCGCCTGCTGCGCATCGCTGCGAGACCCATGGAGCGCGATCGCGGGCGTGGCGGGTACGTGGTGCACTCGTACCGTGGCTATGGCTCTCGTCACGAGGTGCTCCTTATCGGGCGGGTATTTCGTCAGGCCGCGCTGGGGAACGCTATCCCACGCTACGGCGTGCTGCGTGACCTGGCCGATATCGTACGGCGCATTTTTCGCCGCGGCCTGTCACAGGTTAGCGTCGAGGTCACGCTGGGCGAGAATGTCGCCACGGTGACGACCGACCGCGATGGTTACTTCGACGTGCACATGCCCCTCGAGCATCCCTTGCCGCAAGATAGCGACTGGCACCACGCCGACCTGCACGTGGTGCTGCCGGGGGTGAAATCGGTGCATTCCTTCACCGAGGTCTACATAGCGCCACCGGAAGCCGATCTACTGGTCATCAGCGATATCGATGACACGGTGATGTACACCGGCGTGGCCAACAAGCTGCGCATGCTGCACCGTCTGTTCGTCAAGCAGGCGCATCAGCGCTTGGCCTTTCCCGGCGTGGCGGCGTTCTATCAGGCGCTGCATCTCGGCAAGAGCGGCAAGTCCAGAAGGCCGATTCTGTATGTCTCCCGCGGGCCGTGGAGTATCTATGAGATGCTCGAGGAGTTCTTCCAGCTCAACCGCATTCCGGTAGGCCCCATTCTGTTCCTGCGTGAGTGGGGCATCTCCTGGCGCAAGCCCTGGCCTCGCCGCGCCGAAGATCACAAGTACGACATGATCCAGAACATGCTGTCGCTTCGCGACGAGCTGCCTTGCGTGCTGATCGGTGACAGCGGACAGCATGACCCCGAAGTTTACGCCCGCATCGTGCACGAGTATCCCGAGCGAATCCGAGCGGTCTATATCCGGCGGGTGGAACGCAAGCCCGACCGTGAGCGAGCCATCAACAGGCTGCGTGAGGAGATCAGCCATACCGGTTGCGATCTGGTGCTGGCCGAGGACAGCCTGACCATGGCGGAGCACGCCTTCGCTCAAGGTTTGATTGCCGAGGAGGCTGTAGAGAAAGTGCGTAGGGAACAGGATCAATAGCTCGAAGTGATGCTCCCTTCGGCGCCTGATGAGGGAATGGGTCGAGACAGGAAGTCGTTAGGCTGAGTGTCGATTTCTTGCGTTTTTAGACCCTACTCTGCGCCCGATCTACACCGCCCGATCTACACCGAGGTGATCACATGACCACAATCGTCTGGGATGGAACGACGCTTGCGACGGATTCGCTGATCAGTGTCAACGGCTCGACCTACAACCACGCACAAAAGCTGTTTCAGCTCGAGAGTGGTGAGTGGGTTGCCTTCGCCGGCGAGCAGCAGGAGTGGTGGGAGGTCCTCGAATGGCTCGAGGCCGGGGCGCCGCGCAACGACAAACCTCATGTCACCCGGGTCGAGATGATCATCGCCGGCCCCGACGGTGTTTTCGAGATGTTCAACAAGCTGGTACGAATTCCGGTCAAGGGTCCCGTCGCCTACGGCACCGGCTGGAAGTGGGCGCTCGCCGCCATCGATCACGGCAAGAGCGCCGTCGAGGCGGTGGAGTATGCCATCAGTCGCGATCACGACAGCGGTGGCGAAATACAGGCGATCACACCGCTCCTCAAGGCCACTGTACCTTTTGCCGCCATGATGCGAGGTGTCGAGGCGGCTCCCGCCGCGAACTGAGTCTCCGGCTCGGCCACCCCGGCCGTGACCGGGGATGGTTGCGTTCGGGTGGTCAGGGCGCCAGCACGATCAACGGAGCGCCGTCGTCATGGCGGGGCCCGGCCATCAGCTCGGCGTCGAACACCTGGGCCAGGATCTGGCCATCGAGCACCTCTCCTGGTGAACCCGCCGCGATACGCCTGCCCCCCTCGAGCAGCCAGATCCGGTGGGCGTAACGTGCCGCCAGATTGAGGTCGTGCAGTACACATGCCACCGCCAGCTGCTGGCGCTCCGCGAGTCGTCGCAGCAGGCGCATGAGACGCTGCTGCTGGCCGATGTCCAGGGCGCTGGTCGGCTCGTCGAGCAGCAGGATGCGGCCTTCCGGGTTGTCGTTTTCCTGCCCCAGGCCAAGCTGGCACAGGGCGCGGGCGATCATGACCCGCTGGGCCTCTCCACCCGATAGTCCCAGCGCGCCGCGTTCGGCAAGTGTCTTCAGATCGAGCAGCGCCAGCACGCTGTCGATGATCTCGGGGGATGCGTCGCTGCCCAGCGCCACCAGTTCACGTACCGGCCAATCGAAGCCCAGGGTCAATTTTTGTGCCACCAGGGCCCGGCGTCGGGCCAGCGCGTCCGGCAACCAGCATGACAGCGGTTTGTCATCCAGGGTGACCTCACCTCGCTCAGGGCGTCGAAACCCCGAAAGAAGCGACAGCAGCGTACTTTTGCCGGCGCCGTTGGGACC
Organism: Halomonas sp. TH-94; assembly: GCF_057473365.1. Lineage (NCBI taxonomy): Bacteria > Pseudomonadati > Pseudomonadota > Gammaproteobacteria > Oceanospirillales > Halomonadaceae > Halomonas > Halomonas sp. TH-94. The sequence continues at coordinate 40,397 of NZ_JBYCKL010000065.1, read as the reverse complement.
GACGATGGCGAGCAGCTCCCCCGGCATCAGCTGGCCGCTGATGGGCGCTAGGGTGGGGGGCTGATCGAAACCGGCGGCGTGAAGACTCAGCATCGCACTCTCCGCTTGAGCAATAGCCACAGGAAATAGGGACCGCCGAGCAGGCTGGTGAGCAGCCCCACCGGGATCTCGGCCGGGCTTGCCACGGTGCGCGCCAGGGTGTCGGCCACGATCAGCAGCAGAGCGCCGCCCAGCATCGAGGCGGGTAGCAGAAGCCGGTGCCCCGGCCCCAGCCATAGACGTAGGCAGTGGGGCACCAGCAGGCCGAGAAAGCCGATGATACCGGCCAGCGCCACGCACAGACCGACGCCCAGTGCCGTGGCCAGCACGACGCGTCGCTTGAGACGCGGTGCATCGAGTCCGGCGCCATGGGCGGTCAGTTCGCCAAGCTGCAGCAGGTCGAGTCCCTTGGCGCAGCGCAGCAACCACCATAAGGCCGGCGGGATGCCGAGCATCGCACCCACCGCAGCGCCCCACATCGCGTGGGACAGACTGCCCATACCCCACAGGCTGAGCTGGCGTAGCTGCTCATCGCTGGCGATGAAGGCCATCACGCCGCCCATGGCGCCCGCCAGGGTATTGATTGCCAGACCCGCCAGCAGCAGGGTGAACAGCGCCTCCTGTCCATGCTGGTGCCGGCCCAGGGCGAACACCAGCACGCACACCCCGAGCGCGCCGAGAAAACCGGCAAGGAATTGACCGTAGAGACCCAGGCTGCCGGCAGCGCCTTCCAGCAGCACGATCCAGAGCGCTACGGCAAGGCCGGCTCCGCTGGCCAGACCCAGCAGGGTGGGGTCGGCCAGAGGGTTGCGGAAGAGCCCCTGCATGGCTGCGCCGCTGCCGGCCAGCATGGCGCCGATCAGCGCAGCGAGCACGAGCCGCGGCAGGCGCAGCTGCCACCACACCTGCCACGCCAGCGGCGTAGGCCACTCGCCGAGCAGCACACGGGGAGAGAGTCCGACGCTGCCGCTCATGGCCGCCACCAGCAGCGCCGCCGCAACCGCCAAGCCGAGAAACCCAATGACCCGGACCGGTGAGCGTAGCATCGTCCGATGGCCTGCCACCGAGCGTCGCCAGGAAGGGGCCATGGGCAGGCTGCGACTCATGAAACCACCACCCAGCAACCCTCCCCGGTGCTGCCTTCCTTGCCTTGCAGAGCCCGCTGCAGTGCCATCAACGCCGCAGGCGTTCGCGGACCGAACCCGAGCAGCGCCTGGTCGTCACACACGATAAGACGGCGCTCGCGACCTGCCGGGGTCATGGCAAGGCCGGGAAGCTGCCATAGCCGCGCCTGCCCGCCAATGCCCTCGAGCCCGCTGCGGGTGGCGATCACCACCTCAGGTGCCACGCTCACCAGGGCTTCAGAACCGACTGTCTTGTAGCCGTTGAAGCCGGTAAAGGCGTTACGCGCCCCGGCGGCCTCGATCACGGCCTGGCCGGCGGTGTCGTTTCCCGCCGCCATGGGCGTCATGCCGCTGTGACTGAGCAGGAACATGGCGCTCGGCACCGGTTGCGGTTCCGCATCACGCAGCGTTGCGAGCCGGGCCAGCTTTGCTTCGATATCGGTTGCCAAGGCCTCGCCTTCGGCACGCCGGTCGAGGGCGAGTGACACGGCGCGAACCTTGTCGGGCAATGCCGCCAGGCTCGTTCCCTGCTCGATCCGTATCACCTCGATCCCTACGGCTTCCAGTTGGACCAGCACCTCGCGTGGACCGGCCGCGGCGGCCACGATCAGCCTCTCCGGGCCGAGCGAGAACACGCCTTCGGCCGCGAGCTGGCGCAGGTAGCCAACCGACGGCAGTGCGGCGACGGCGTCCGGGTACTGGCTGGTATCGTCGCGACCCACTACGCCTTCGAGTGCATCGAGGGCGGCGAGAATCTCCGCAACGTCGCTGCCGATCACCACGGTGCGCGGCGGTGCGGCAGACGCCTGCATATGCCAGGTCAGCAGGACCAGGCTGGCCAGCCAACCCAACCAGGACGGAAGCCTCATGCCGCGGCCTCGCGGGCGCGGAGTCCATCCAGCAGCTGGAGCCACTCTCGGCGCTCACTCTGGCCTTCGCTGCGTTCGGCATAGATCTGCAGTACCAGCCCGCCCTGGGCGTCGAAGGCTTCCAGGCTGGTGACTCCGCCGTCGCGGTTGGGCTTGTGCACCTGCCATGCGCTGACGATGCTGGCATCGTCCAGATGCAGGGTGAAATCTTCACCGAACAGGTTGAGCCAGCCGCGCATGCGCTGCGGTGTAGGTATCTTGCCGGTGCGGATCTGCACGCAGCCTGGGCTGGCCACGAACAGCATGAGCGGCAGTTCGCCGTTCGCGGCCTGGCGCAGTGCCGTCTCGCAGGCCTCGGGGCGAAGTGCCCGGGTGAAGCGGCCTTCCACCAGGGCGTTGGCTTCGTGGCGACGCAGCTGGTGGCGGTTCAACAGGCCGAAGAATTGATGCACGTCGCTCATCCGTGCCCACTCCTCGGCGAGGGTGGGAACCACCGGCAAGGCGCGTGGCAGCGGTTCAGCCGCTTGAGCGAAAGCAGGTTCCTGCCCGCTGCCCTGCGCGACAAGCTCTTGCCATGACGCGGGTGGCTCGGCCGCCAGCGAGAATGTCTTGTGCAGTGCCGTGCCATGGCGATCGAAGACCTGCAGGCTAAGGCGCTGGGCGGTGCCGCCCCCCTTGCGTGGCATCCGGTCGCGAATCAGGCAGGCCCAGTACCATTGGCTCAGGTGCAGGCGCAGGTCGAGCCCGCCCGGGGCGAGGAGCAGGCCGGCATGTTCCGACCCACTTAGTGACGGATACCGGCCCTGCTGCTCCAGCACCGCATGGCGTGAGCGGGTCAGCGCCTTGACCTCGCCTAGCCGATGCAAACGCGCGGCCAGCGCTTGGGGCGACAACGGCAGGGTGAATACGTCGCGACCGAGGCGGGCGGCCTGCAGCTCCCCTTCGCTGATACCCAGACGCCGGGCGATATCCAGTGCCGGCAGGTGGGGGGTGGCATTGCGAGCGGCATCGAGGGCGTCAAGGATGGCTTGGCGGGTTTGGCACGTGGCGTTCATGAGAATCTCCTTGGTCACCATTGAAGGCTGACGTTGGCGAGCAGGCTGCGTCCGTCGCCGAGATTGCCGTCGGGGCGATACCAGGCCTTGTCGGCGACGTTGCGCAGCTTGAATGAAGTGGAAAGCAGCGGCGTGATCTGCCAGCCGAGCTGGATGTCGTGCAGGCCATAGCCGGGCAGCGCTTCGTCTTCACCCTGCTTGTCGAACGAGCGGGCGAAGCGGCCGCGCCAGCCCAGCGTCAGATCGGGTCCGGCTAGGTGATAATCGAGACCGGTGAGTGCCTCCAGCGGGGTGAGGCTGCCGAGCGGTTCGGCGCTGTCGCGGTCGTGACCGCTCACTTCGGCCAGGCCAAGGAAGGCCGTGACGGGAGTGCCCGAAGGCGACCAGTCGAGACGGGCGTCATACCCCCACAGCTGGGCCCGACTGACGTTGGTGGCACGGGTGGTACCGGCCAGGATGTCGACCTCGGTGTCGATGAAGTCCTTGGCTCGGGTATCGAAGTAGCTGGCGCGCAGGCCCCAGTCGCCGAAGCGCCAGGCCAGACCGCTCTCCCAACTCCGGCTGGTTTCAGGCTGCAGGTCGGGATTGGGTACCCAATAGTTGTCGGGAACGCAGAAGAAGGGCCCCATGCAGAAGCCGCCGAAGTGGCGCTGATCGGCGTAGAGCTCGGAGAGGGTGGGGGCGCGAAAAGCTTCGGCATAGCCGCTGTAGAGCATCAGCTCTCCGGTGGGGCGCCAAGCCAGGCGCAGGCGCGGCGAAACCTGGCTCCGCTTGCTCTCTCGGCCACAGTCGCCCTCGGCGCGATAGCTGTCATAGCGTGCGCCGAAGCCGAGGTCGAACTCGCCGGCGCCACCATCCGCGAGATAGCGGCCCAGCGTAAGGGTATCGTCGAGATAGAGCGCGACGCTGTCGATATCGGCCTCGGGGAATCCGGCGGCTGTGCCGCTTGGGCGCTGCATGGCGCGGCTCGCTTCGGCGCCGAAGGCAAGTGTCTGCGACAGCCAGCCGTGATCCAGGCGATGGTAGCCGTCGCTCTGAACGCCGAGGCGCTCCAGCGTGCGCTCTGCGGTGGGCTCTTCGATATTCTGACGGCTCAGGGTCAGGCGAGTGTCGATCTGGGTTTCCTGGGCCGGCGTCCAGCGATGGCCCAGCTGCAGGTTGTCGCTGGTGGTGATCCTGTTACGCAACTCACCGTCCATCTCCGCCAGCTGCTGCGGGTTGGGCGGCTGATCGGCGTCTTCGGCGTAGTGCTGCCAGCTGGCGAACAGGCGGTGGTCGGAACCGAGTTGCCAGCCGCCCTTGGCGAGAAGGCTGTTCAGACGGGTGTCTTCCGGCGTGAGCTGGCCGCCGGCGCGGCGTATGTCGCCGGATTCGCTGCGACCCAGGGCCAGCAGGCCGTCGAGACTGCCGCCACCCGGCAGGTCGTGCTTGCCAAACAGGCTCAGCGTTGCACCGAGTTCGTCGTTGGCCGTGGCGCCGCGCAGGGAAAGTCGGGCGCCGCTGCGCTCACCCGGGCCCAGCAGGTCGTCGGCGTCCACCGTCTCGAAGCTGATGACGCCGCCCATGGCGTTACTGCCGTAGAGGCTCGATAGGGCGCCGCGGGCGATCTGCACTTCGCGCAGTAGCCCTGGGTCGAGGAAGAAGTTACCGATGTGACCGGTGTCGATATCCTGACGTACGCCGTCCAGGCGGACCAGCACACCGTTCCCGTCGAAGCCGCGCAGGCTCAGGGTCTGGCCGTTGCGTCGACCCTGTCCGGCCACGTGCAGACCAGGCTGGTCGGCCAGCAGGTCCTCGACCCTTGACGCGGTACTGAGAGCGGGGTCGTTCAGGTCGATCACATCGACGAAAAGCGGGGCGAAGAAGGTATCGGCGGGAGTGCGCGTACCCGTGACGACCAACGGCGCCAGCTCGGCGGCGACGGTTGTGCCGGTGGCCACCTGGGCCTGGGCCATCGGTGACAGGAGGAAAAGCGCCAGGGCGCCGGTGCAGCTCGTTGCTCGCTTCATGTTCCTGAAGTTCCCTTGTCGGTTCAGGCAATGAGCGGCTGGCTGGGTGGCGATGGCTACCTGGCTGGCGGTCTCGTCGGGGTTAGGAGGTCAGTATCAGCTTTCCGTTACGTGTTTCACGCAGCTGGTAACGCTTGCCGCGGTGCTCGATGATCACTTGGCCCCGTTCGTCGAGCAGGGAGCTGCTGGAGACGATGCCGGGTTTGCCCATTGGGTCGAGCTGAACGGCGGCCTGCGCGCGGGCCGTGCTCGGGTCGGAGGAAGTTGCGCACATGGGGTGTCGCCCTGGATGAGTTATTGTGTCAAACGAGAATAATTATTGTTTATTGGTTGGGCGACGTCAAGCAATGCCGCGACAGTCTGAACCGGAAAAGGGTAGGCTTGGTCCAACGGCAAGTCGCTGCAGCGAGACCCGATACACCATGATCGTTCTTCTGATTGTCCTTTTTCTCGCCATCTTCCTATTGCCCAACGTATGGGCCAAATGGGTGCTGTCGCGCCATGCCAGAGGGCGAGACGACTATCCCGGCACGGGTGCCGAGCTGGCCGATCATTTGCTGCGTCGCCTGGGTATCGAAGATGTGAAAGTGGAACTGACCGAGCAGGGCGATCACTACGACCCGGAAGCGCGTCGGGTGCGGCTCTCCCGCGATCACTACGAAGGGCGTTCGCTCACCGCGGTAACGGTAGCCGCCCATGAGGTCGGACATGCCATCCAGCATCATGAAGGCTACGCGCCGCTGATCGCCCGGGCGCGCATGGTCGGCGTGGCGCAGCGTGCCGAAAAGATCGGCGCACTGCTGATGATGGCAGCACCCTTCCTGTTCATTCTGACGCGCCTGCCGGGCGGGCTCGCCATCGTGATCGTGGCAGCGGTGATCAGCTTCGGCACGGCGGCGCTGGTGCACCTTGTGACCCTACCGGTGGAGTTCGATGCCAGCTTCAACAGGGCCCTGCCGCTGCTGCGCGAGTACGTGCCGCCCTACGACATGCCTGGCGCCCGCCACGTGCTCACCGCCTGCGCCTTCACCTACGTGGCAGCGTCGTTGGCGAGCATTCTCAACCTGGGGCGCTGGCTGGTGATTCTGCGTCGCTGACGGTAGCGATAGGCGATTCCATCAACGGGGCTGGCCGGGTTCTCGCCGGCTCCACTCGTTCTTAGCTCGCTGAGTTCGGCCGGTTGGCGATGAGCACGGCACGGCGTGGCGCCGGATAGCCCTCGCGGGTGCGCGACGAATCGTTAGGGTCGAGGAAGTCGGCCAGCGACTGGAAGGTCATCCATTCGGTGGAACGTTGCTCGTCGCATGAGGTAGGCGCTTCATCCACCACCCTGACGTTGGTGAATCCGCAGCGCTCGAGCCACTGGCACAGTGCCGCGGAAGAGGGCAGGAAATAGACATTGGGCATGGCGGCGTAGCGCTCGCCGGGCAGCAGCACGGTGGTTTCGTCGCCTTCCACCACCAGCGTTTCGAGCACCAGCTCGCCTCCGGGCCGCAAGGCGTCCCTCAGCTGCAAGAGATGCTCGAGCGGGGAAGGGCGGTGGTAGAGCACGCCCATGGAGAATACCGTATCGAAGAAAGCGAGCCTCTCGGGTACGTCCTCGATGCCGACGGGTAGGAAGTGGGTACGGCCGCCATCGGCGTCACCGACGAAATGGCGCAGAGCCTGAAACTGGTAGTAGAAGCGTGGAGAGGGATCGATTACCAGAACGAAGCCGGCGCCCGCTCCTGCCATGCGCCAGGCGTGATAGCCGCTGCCGCCGCCCACGTCCAGCACGCGTCTGCCGCGCAGCTCGGCCAAGTGGGGGGCTACGCGTTGCCATTTCCAGTCGGAGCGCCACTCGGTATCGATATGAATGCCGGCCAGGGCGTAGGGGCCCTTGCGCCACGGCATCAGCTTGCGCAGCAGGTTTTCACATTGGCGGCGCTGGCTCTCGTCGAGCTCGCAACCGATCGTTACCGTGTCGCAGTCGAGACTTACGTCGCGCGGCTCGGGCAGAGCCGGCAGCTTGGCCACCGCCTTCTCCCAGGCCGGCAGGTCGCCGTAGCGCCTGCGATCGAGCCCGCGGGCGAGCTGCTCGGGGAGACGTGCAAGCCAGGCGTCGAGACCTTGCTCGATGAAGGCGCGATAGAGCGGCTTCTGCTCGGGAGGAATTGCCACCTCAGGCCTCCTTGAACGCGATCAGCGAGGCGAAGTTGAGGTACTGGAACCAGGTGAGCGAGCGCGGAAAGCCGGCCCGGGCGAGGCGTGCATGGTGCGCCTCCAGGGTATCGGGCACCAGCACGTTCTCCAGTGCCGTGCGCTTCTGGCTGATCTCCAGGTCGCTGTAACCGTTGGCCCGCTTGAAGTCGTGATAGCGTTCCACGCGCCAGGCGTTATCGCGCTCGTCGGGGTCCACGACTTTTTCCGAAAGTACCAGCACCCCCCCCGGTTCCAGAGCTGCGTAGATACGTTTCAGCAGCGCTTCACGATCTTCGGGGGGCAGGAACTGCAGGGTAAAGTTGAGTATCACCATGCCTGATGGCTGGTAGTCGAGGCAGCGAATATCGCCTTCAAGCACTTCGATGGCATGCTGGGGGCACTCGGCGGCGAGGGTCTCGCGAGCCCGTTCCACCATGGCGGGAGAGAGGTCCACTGCGGTGAGGCGGAAGGCATCCGGCGGCAGTTGGCCGGCCAGCGCCAGACTGGCGGCGCCCAGCGAACAACCCAGGTCGTAGACATGCGAGCCGTGGCGCAGATGCCTGCCGGCGATGAGCCCCAGCATGCCGAGTATCTGGCCGTAACCTGGCACGGAGCGGCGAATCATGTCAGGAAAACAGGCTACCACTCGTTCGTCGAACGAGAAGCGTGCCACTCGGTCCAGGGGTGTGGTAAAGATTGCGTCGCGATAAGATGCGTCACTCATGAGCAGGCCGTCACCGAAAACAGGTCGATATTCTACGCTTGCTGTCGATCGGCTGCACGGAGCGTCATGGCTTTGGCGGTCAAATCGATTGTATTGGGCCTATGCAGAGTGGTGTCATGCCCTTCGGTGGATTTACAGGCGGATACAAGGCTAGCCTGAGGAAGAGGGAATTTGCCCGGATATCACAGTGAGAGCTCAACGACGCGATAGCTCCCGCAAGAGGTCAAGGAGGATTGCAATGAATCAAGCCCCCATCGATCAGGCCGTGGCCTGGAAGCGTTTGATGGAACATGCAGAAGAGATGCGCGGCGCGCATTTGAGCCAACTGTTCATCGACCAGACGCGGGGCGATGCCTTCGCGCGACGGGCTGCGGGGCTGACCCTCGATCTGTCGAAGCAGCGTTGGAGCGAAGCGACGATCGAAATGCTGCTGGACCTGGCCCGAGAGGCCGGCGTGCCGGAGGGCATTCAGGCGCTGCTGAACGGCGAGCACGTCAATGTCAGCGAGGATCGCCCGGCTTTACACACGGCCCTGCGCCTGCCCCCTGAGGCGTCCTTGATCGTCGATGGCGAGGATGTGGTGCCGGGCGTGCACGCCTCGCTGGACCGCATGGCCACCATGGTCGAACGGCTGCACGCCCGCCAGTGGCGCGGCGCCACCGGTCGGCCGATTCATGATGTGGTCAACCTGGGCGTGGGTGGCTCCGACCTCGGCCCGCTGATGGTGACACACGCCTTGGCCGACTATCGGCCCGCCGATGCCCATCACGTCGAGGTGCACTTCGCCTCCACCATGGACGGCTCGCAGCTCGCCGACTACCTCAACCGCTTCAACCCCGAGACCACGCTGTTCGTGATCTCCTCCAAGTCCTTCACCACCATCGATACGCTGTCGAACGCACGTACTGCCCGCGACTGGCTCATGGCGCGATTGGTCAACGACGGCATCCAGGGGGTGGACGAGCACATGGTGATGCGCCAGCACTTCGTCGGGGTCTCGGCCAAGCCCGACAAGATGAGTGAATGGGGTATTGTCGACGCCAACCAGCTGCTGTTCTGGGAGTGGGTCGGCGGCCGCTATTCGCTATGGGGTGCCATCGGGCTGCCCATCGCCCTGGTGATCGGCATGGCCAATTTCCGCAAGCTGCTGGCCGGTGCCAACGCCATGGACGAGCATTTCGCCCAGGCCCCACTTGCTGACAACCTGCCGGTGCTGCTGGCGTTGGCAGGCATCTGGAACGTCAACTTTCTCGATATTCGCGCCCACTCGATCCTGCCCTACGACGGCCGCCTGGAGCACTTCGCCGCCTATCTCGAGCAGTTGGAGATGGAGTCCAACGGCAAGTCGTCAACACACGATGGCCGTCAGGTGAGCTACGCCACCTGCCCGGTACTCTGGGGACAGCTCGGGCCCAACGCGCAGCACGCCTTCTATCAGCTGTTGCACCAGGGCACCCAGCCGGTGGTGTGTGACTTCATCGCTCCGCTCAAGCGCTACGACGATGTCGAGGACGCGGCCACCCGCGATCATCTCAAGGCCCAGCACCGTCTGACGCTGGCCAACTGCTTCGCTCAATCGCGGCTGCTGATGCTGGGCGACGATGCCATCGACGAGTCGGGCGAGCGCCCCGGGCACAAGCGCTACCGTGGCAATCAGCCTTCCACTACCCTGCTGCTCGACCGCCTGACCCCTGCCACTCTAGGGTCGTTGATTGCGCTCTACGAGCACAAGGTGTTCGTCCAGGCCGCCATATGGGGCATCAATCCCTTCGACCAATGGGGGGTGGAGCTGGGCAAGCAGATTGCTGGCGAAACCGGGCAAATCCTGGCCGAGCACGAAGGTCTCGAGAAGATGGACGCTTCCACCCGGGCGCTGATCGAAGCTGTGTGGCTTGCCGAGCAGGAGGCCGAGCGTTGAAGGGAAGGGGGAGCGATGTGCCTGTCGGGCTGGTAATCCATACAGTGGGTTGGGTATGCTGACAGCGCCAATGACACCGCTCCCGGCCAGCGGCGTACTCTATTTGCATGGCTTCAACAGCGGCTACGGCTCGCCCAAGGCGGTACTGATGCGCGCTGCCTGCCATGCATTGTCGCTGCCCTGCGAGACACCCCAGTTGCCCCATCGACCCGCGGCGGCTCTGCAACGGGCGGAATCGCTGCTCGCAGGGCTGGGCAAGCATCCGCTATTGGTGGGTAGTTCCATGGGCGGTTTTCTGGCTACCTGCCTGGCCGAACGCCACGGCCTGCCGGCTGTCCTGATCAACCCGGCAGTGCGCCCTGCGCGGCTGGTCTCGGAGTGGGTGGGTGAGTCCTTCGTCAACGAGCATACCGGCGAGCGCTTCACCATCGAACGCGCCCACCGGGAAGAGCTCGATGCGCTGACGCCGCAGCGGGTCTCACCCGAGCGCTATCTGCTGCTGCTGGGCAGCGCCGACGAGACGCTGGACCCGGCAGACGCCTTTGTGCTCTATCATGGCGCCAGGACCGTGCTGCATCCGGGAGGCGATCATGTGTTCAGCGCGCTGGAAGCCTATCTGCCGGCGATCCTGGCCCATGGCGGGCACCGTCTGGCACCGAACTGCCGGGCGCAGGGTGACCCATCGCGGTGAAGCAGGGCGGGCGGCAAGGATGCGCAGAGATCACGCTGGGAGCGCAATCGAATTCCTAATGGCTTTGGGATACGCATGACACAGTACAGTGCCAGCTCAATCGAAGTACTCTCCGGTCTCGATCCGGTGCGCAAGCGCCCCGGCATGTACACCGACACCACCCGCCCCAACCATCTGGTCCAGGAAGTCATCGACAACAGCGTCGACGAGGCGCTGGCCGGCCACGCCCGGGAAGTCACCGTGCGCTTGCTCGAGGATGGCGGTATCGAGGTCCTCGACGACGGCCGCGGCATGCCCATCGACATCCATCCCGAGCATGGCGTTTCGGGGATCGAGCTGATCCTCACCCGCCTGCATGCGGGAGGGAAATTCTCGCAGTCCAGCTATCGCTTCTCCGGCGGGTTGCACGGCGTGGGGGTATCGGTGGTGAACGCCCTGTCGCGGCGCCTGGAGGTCGAGGTGATGCGCGACGGCGCTCGTCATGGCATGGCCTTCGAGCACGGCGACAAGGTGTCGGAGCTGGCCGAGATCGGCAGCGTGGCCAAGCGCATCACCGGGACCCTGGTGCGCTTCTGGCCGGATGAGTCCTATTTCGACAGCCCCCGGCTGGCCATGGGGCGACTCAAACACCTGCTGCGGGCCAAGGCGGTGCTCTGCCCGGGTCTCAAGGTCACCCTGGTCGAGACCGATGGCGCCGAGAGCGTATGGCAGTACGAAGACGGTCTGCGCGACTACCTGGCCCAGGCGACCGACGGCTTCGAGGTGCTGCCGGCTTCGCCGCTGATCGGTCATTTTGCCGACGACGAGCAGGCGGTCGACTGGGCGGTGCAGTGGCTCCCCGAAGGCGGCGAGACGCTGATGGAGAGCTACGTCAACCTGATCCCCACCCCCCAGGGTGGCACTCACGTCAACGGGCTGCGCTCGGGCCTGCTCGAAGCGCTGCGCGAGTTCTGCGAATACCGCAACCTGCTGCCGCGGGGCGTCAAGCTTACCGCCGAAGATCTCTGGGAGCGCGTCGCCTACGTGCTCTCGGTGAAGATGCTCGACCCGCAGTTCGCCGGCCAGACCAAGGAGCGGCTCTCGTCGCGTACCGTGGCGGCCTTCGTTTCCAACGTGGTGAAGGACGCCTTCTCGCTGTGGCTGAATCATCACGTCGACCAGGCCGAGGCGTTGGCCGAGCTGGTCATCAGTGCTGCCCAGCGGCGCCAGAAGAGTGCCAAGAAGGTGGCGCGCAAGAAGGTCACCGCCGGCCCCGCGCTGCCCGGCAAGCTGGCCGACTGCTCCGGCCAGGATCCTGCCCAGGGCGAGCTGTTCCTGGTGGAGGGCGACTCCGCCGGCGGCAGCGCCAAGCAGGCGCGCAACCGCGAGACCCAGGCGATCCTGCCGCTGCGCGGCAAGATCCTCAACACCTGGGAGGTCGACAGCCACGACATCTACGGTTCCCAGGAAGTCCATGACATCGCCGTGGCGGTGGGCATGGACCCGGGCAGCGACGACCTCAGTCAGCTGCGCTACCACAAGATATGTATCCTCGCCGACGCCGACTCCGACGGCCTGCACATCGCCACGCTGCTGTGCGCGCTGTTCGTGCGCCACTTCCCGGCGCTGGTGGACGCGGGCCACGTCTACGTCGCCATGCCGCCGCTCTACCGCATCGACCTGGGCAAGGAAGTGCACTACGCCCTGGACGAGAGCGAAAAGGCAGCGATCCTGCGCCGTCTCGAGGGCAAGCGCGGCACGCCCAACGTGCAGCGCTTCAAGGGCCTGGGCGAGATGAGCCCGCTGCAGCTGCGCGAAACCACCATGGCGGTGGAAACCCGCCGTCTGGTGCAGCTCACCCGTGAGGTCGGCGACGGCACCATGGAGATGATGGACATGCTGCTGGCCAAGAAGCGCGCCGGCGACCGCAAGAGCTGGCTCGAAGATTATGGCAACCTCGCAGACATAGAGGTCTGATCCCCTTATGACCATGGATATCCAAGTGGCGGAGGGCGACGTCGAACGTCTCTCGCTGCGCGAATACACCGAGAAGGCGTACCTCGACTACTCGATGTACGTCATTCTCGACCGGGCGCTGCCGCATATCGGCGACGGTATGAAGCCGGTACAGCGGCGCATCGTCTACGCCATGCGCGAGCTGGCGCTGAATGCCAGCGCCAAGTACAAGAAGTCGGCGCGCACCGTCGGCGACGTGCTGGGCAAGTTCCACCCTCACGGCGACAGCGCCTGCTATGAGGCGATGGTGCTGATGGCCCAGCCGTTCAGCTACCGCTACCCGCTGGTGGACGGCCAGGGCAACTGGGGCAGCCCCGACGATCCCAAGTCGTTCGCGGCGATGCGCTACACCGAGTCGCGGCTGTCGAAGTTCGCCGAGGTACTGCTCGCCGAGCTGGGCCAGGGCACGGTCGACTGGACCCCCAACTTCGACGGCACCATGAACGAGCCGGTGGTGCTGCCGGCACGCCTGCCCCATGTATTGCTCAATGGCGGCACCGGCATTGCCGTGGGTATGGCCACCGACATCCCGCCACACAACGTGCACGAGGTGGTCGAGGCCACCTGCCACCTGCTGCGCCATCCCGAGGCCACCACCGCCGAGTTGATGGAGTACCTGCCGGCACCGGACTTCCCCACCGCGGCGGAGATCATCACCTCGCGTGATGACCTGCGCAAACTCTACGAAAGCGGTCGCGGCTCGGTGAAGCTGCGTGCGCGCTACGTGATGGAAGAGGGCAAGGTGGTGGTCACCGCGCTGCCCTATCAGGTCAGCGGCTCCAAGGTGCTCGAGCAGATCGCCGCGCAGATGCAGGCCAAGAAGCTGCCCATGGTGGACGACCTGCGCGATGAGTCGACCCACGAGGAGCCTACCCGGCTGGTGATCGAGCCGCGCTCCAACCGCATCGACATCGAGGCGATGATGGCGCACCTGTTCGCCACCACCGACCTAGAGAAGAACATTCGCGTCAACCTCAACGTGATCGGCCTCGACGGCCGCCCGCGGGTGATGCCGCTGCCCGACATGCTGGGTGAATGGCTCACCTTCCGCCGCAAGACGGTGCGCCGCCGTCTCGAGCACCGGCTGGGCAAGGTCGAGGATCGCCTGCATATCCTCGAAGGCCTGCTTGCCGCCTACCTCAATATCGACGAAGTGATCCGCATCATCCGCGAGGAGGACGAGCCCAAGAGCGCCCTGAGGGACGCCTTCGGCCTCTCCGACCGACAGGCCGAGGCGATCCTCGAGCTGCGCCTGCGCCACCTGGCCAAGCTCGAGGAGATGAAGATTCGCGGCGAGCAGGACGCGCTGGAAGCCGAGCGCAAGCATCTGAAGGAGCTGCTCGGCAGCGAGGCCAAGCTCACCGACCTGATCGAGGAGGAGCTGCGCGAGGCGGCCCGCGAGCATGGCGACGCCCGCCGCTCGCCCATCGTCGAGCGCGAGGAGGCCAAAGCGCTCTCCGAGGTCGAGCTGATGGGCGCCGACCCCATCACGGTAGTACTCTCCGAGAAGGGCTGGATTCGGGCCGCCAAGGGTCATGACATCGACCCGGAAGGGCTCTCCTACAAGTCCGGCGACCGCTTCGCCCTGGCGGCCCGGGGCAAGACCAACCAGCCGCTGGTGCTGCTCGACGACACCGGGCGCGCCTACACCTTGGCCGCCCACAATCTGCCCAGCGCCCGCAGCCAGGGCGAGCCTGTCACCGGGCGGGTCAACGTCGTGGCCGGTGCCCACATGGCCGGTTTGATGCTGGCGCCGTTAGAGACCCGCTACCTGCTCGCCAGCGACGGCGGCTACGGCTTCGTGGCCAAGTTGGAAGAGCTGATCGGCAAGAACAAGTCGGGCAAGGCGGTTCTCTCGGTGCCCAAGGGATGCCGAGTCATGGCGCCATTGAGGGTGCCGGAGGGCGACGACATCTGGGTGGCTTCGGTTTCCAACGAGGGACGCCTGCTACTGTTCCCGTTGGAACAGCTGCCCGAGATGGCCAAGGGCAAGGGCAACAAGATGATCGACATCCCCGGGGCTCGCGCCGCACGGCGCGAGGAACTGGTACGCGACATCGCCCTGGTGCCAGCCGGTGCGTCGCTGGTCATTCATGCCGGCAAGCGTCATCTGACCCTCAAGGATGCCGAGCTGGACTATTATCGCGGCGAGCGCGGCCGCCGCGGCAGCAAGCTGCCACGCGGCTTGCAGAAGGTCGACCGCCTGGAGAGTGGGGAATGACACGACGATTGCTGATTCGCGCCACCGGCGCGGCACGCCCCGGCCAATTGGCCGGCCTTGGCCAAGCCATGGCGCGCAGCGGCGCACGACTGCTCGACATCAACCAGAGCGTGACCTTCGGCATGGTCTCGTTGGAGGCGCTGGTGGGGCTCGAACGGGACAGCGACCTGGAAGGGGCGCTCAACGAAGCAGGCGCCACGCTGGGACTCGACGTTCAGGCCATTCAGGTCAGTGCCGATGACTATCAACGCTGGAGCGTGCATGCCAGCGAGCCGCGGCTGATCCTGACCCTGCTCGCACCGCACCTCCCCGCCGGCATCCTGGCCGAGGTGGGAGCGCTTACCGCCGAGCACGGTCTCACCGTTGAGCTGATTCATCGCCTCTCCGGGCGTGAACCGCTGGATGGCGGTGTACCGCGCTTCGGTTCCTGTGTCGAGTGCTGGCTGCGCGGCGACGAGGTCGATCTCGACAGACTGCGCGAGAAGGCGCTGGCACTGGGCGCCATGCACGGCGTCGACATCGCCCTGCAGGAAGATTCCATCTGGCGTCGCCATCGTCGCCTGGTCTGCTTCGACATGGACTCGACCCTGATCCAGGCAGAAGTGATCGACGAGCTGGCTCGTCGTCATGGCGTCTACGAAGAAGTGGCGGCGGTGACCGAGCGCGCCATGCGCGGCGAACTCGATTTCCAACAGAGCTTCCGTGAGCGCATGGCCAAGCTCAAGGGGCTCGATGAATCGGTACTCGCCGAAATCGCCGAGGAGCTCCCGCTGATGGATGGCGTCGAGCGATTGATGAAGCATCTCAAGCGGCTGGGCTATCGCACTGCCATTCTCTCCGGCGGTTTCACCTACTTCGCACGGCACCTGCAAGAGAAGCTCGGCTTCGACGAGATTCACGCCAACGAGCTCGTGATCGAGCACGGCAAGGTCACCGGCGAGGTGCGCGAGCCCATTCTCGACGCCAGTCGCAAGGCCGAGCTGCTACGCGAGATAGCGGCCCGTGAGGGGCTCGCCATTGAACAGACCATCGCTGTGGGCGACGGCGCCAACGATCTCAAGATGCTCGCCGCCGCCGGGCTCGGCATCGCCTTTCGGGCCAAGCCGCTGGTACGCAGCCAGGCGCGTCAGTCGATCTCGACCCTGGGCATCGATGCGGTGCTCTACCTGATGGGCTATCGCGAAGGCGATCTGGAGGACGAAAGCCGTGCGGGTTGATCGGCGTCACTGGTGAAGCGGCGGTAACTGGCGTACCTTCGAAGGAGCTGACTGAAGAGCTTATCTCAAAGGAACCATCTCACCGGAGGTCGCCATGGCCCAAGCGCATTTCTCCGCCGAGCTGCTGGACGAGCTGAACCTGCTCTGCCTGTATAACCTCGATACCACCCACGAAGGCCTTAAGGTCCACGCCAGCAGTGCGGCACCCGGCGCTGTTGCCGCCGCATCGCGGCTGTACGCCAAGGGCCTGGTTACCCAGGGCGATGGCGGTTACCTGACGCCACGCGGACGCGAGGCCGCACTCCACGCCCAGGAGCTGACGGGCCTGCTGGCTGCGGCCGAACTCACCACCTGAGCCCGTTCTATACAACTAAGCCCGCCTCATCGAGGCGGGCTTCGTGCTATGGGAGACTAGCCCACAGCGAGCCTCGTTAACCGCATCGGCTCAGGTATTGAGCACCACGCCGCCGTTCAAGTGCAGAGTCTGCCCACTCATGTAGGAGGACTCCTCACAGGCCAGATAGACGTAGGCCGGGCCCATCTCGGAGGGCTGGCCGGCACGATTCATCGGCACCTGGCCGCCGAAGGAGGCGACCTTGTCCGCCGGGAAGCTGGCCGGGATCAGCGGTGTCCACACCGGCCCTGGGGCGACGGAATTGATCCGGATACCCTTCTCCGCCAGAGGTACTGCCAGCGAGCGCACCAGCCCCTGGATGGCGCCCTTGGTGGCGGTATAGTCGATCAAGGTGGGATTGCCCTTGAAGGCATTGATCGACGAGGTGCAGATGAAGGTGTCGCCTTCATGCATATGGGGCAGGGCGGCCTTGGTCAGGTAGAAGTGACTGAAGACGTTGGTCTGGAAGGTGCGCTGAAGCTGGTCGGGGGGGATATCGGTGATATCGTCCCAGTCGTACTGCTCGGCGGCGTTGTGTACCACGATGTTCAACTTGCCGAACTCCTGAAGCGTCTTGTCGACGATCTCGTCGCAGAACGACGGCTCGCCTATGTCGCCCTTGAGTACCAGACAGCGACGTCCCTCAGCCTCGACCAGGGACTTCGTGTCACGCGCATCGGTATCCTCTTCCAGATGCACGATGACGCAGTCGGCCCCCTCGCGTGCATAGTGCACCGCCACGGCGCGACCGATGCCGCTGTCGCCGCCGGTGATGATCGCCACCTTGTCCTTGAGCTTGTCGGCACCACGATAGCTTTCGCGAATGTATTCCGGCTGCGGCTCCATCTTGTACTCGGCGCCGGGCTGGTGGGACTGCTCCTGCGGGGGTTGTTTCTCTTCGCTCATGTGCTGGCCTCCTTTTCCATGTGCACCTGATGCATTGAAAGTAGGTGCTGTGAAGTAAACACGACAAGGCCGGGAGCGTGAATAAAGGTTTCGCTGTCGTAATGAGCGGTGAAGCTTCCCGTCGATGGGGGCGTCTTGGCGCTCTTCGTCGTGTTACCATCACGCCGCTCCGCCCACCCTGTGCAATGGCGGTGGGCCTGCGGTCGGGAGCTAGTCTGTCCTGTCACTGAGTATGTCGAGACTTTCCATGAGCGCTTCCTTCGATACCTGGCGTGACCGCTTCGAGCGGTTGCGGGCCAACAAGATATTCGAGCTCACGGTGATCGCCATCATCGTGCTCTCCGCGCTGCTGATCGGGGCAAGGACCTACGAGGAAGTGTCGCGCTTCCAGCAGTGGCTCCTGGTGCTGGACGTGGCCGTGACGGTCTTCTTCCTGGTTGAAATTCTGATCCGTATGGCCGCGGAACGGCGTCTGCGCGACTTCTTCAAGAAAGGCTGGAACGTCTTCGACTTTCTGATCGTCACCGCCAGCCTCATCCCCATGGACGACTCGGAAATGGTGTTGCTGGCCCGGCTGCTGCGCATCTTCCGCGTGCTGCGCCTGGTCTCGATGATTCCCGAGCTGCGCATACTGATGGCGGCGCTGTTCAAGTCCATACCGCGCATGGGCTACGTGGCACTGCTGATGTTCATCATCTTCTACATCTATGCCGCCGTTGGCAGCTTCCTGTTCAGCGATGTCGATGAGCGACTGTGGGGCAACATATCGCTGGCCATGCTGACCCTGTTCCAGGTCGCCACCTTCGAGAGCTGGGCCACGGCGGTGCTCTATCCCACCATGGAGCACTACCCCTACGCCTGGATATTCTTCCTTACCTTCATCTTTCTCAATGCCTTCATCTTCCTCAACATGATGATCGGCATCGTGCTCGACGTGATGCAGAAGGAGAGCATCCAGATCGAGCTCGAGAGCGGTGAAGGCGAGGCTGCCGAGCTGCACGGGTTGCGCAACGATGTCCGCCAGCTGCGCGATCAGCTGTCGCGTATGGAGGCGATGCTGGAGCGGCGCGAACGTTAGCCGGCTCAGGCCGTACTCCTTGCCACCTTCCGCTATGCTCGAATGAGCAGGCTCGACGGTCGAGCCACATGGCAGAAGGAGAGTAAGGGATGACCGACCATTCAGCCTCGGGGACGCGCACCTTTCTACCGCCCTACCTGCTCGAGCGTGTCGCCAAAGGTGGGTCCACCCATCTGCGCGAGAGCGCCCGACATACCCTGCTTGTCGATCAGCAGTTCCGCGCCCGCGCAGGAGCGGCCAGTCTGCCTCAGGGCAGCGCACGGCGCGGCGAGTCGGCGCGCTACGTGCACTCCGCCGAGCAGCGCGAGGTGCTACCTGGACGGCTGGTGAGAAGCGAAGGACAGGGCGACAGTGGCGATCTCGCCGTGGATGAGGCCTACCGGGGCCTGGGGGCGACCTACCGCTTGTTCTGGGAGGTATATCAGCGGCACTCCATTGACGACCACGGCATGGCACTGCTGGCGACGGTTCACTACGGCAGGGACTACGAGAACGCCTTCTGGGATGGTCGGCAGATGGTATTCGGCGACGGTGACGGCGAGCTGTTCAACCGCTTCACCATCGCGCTGGACATCGTGGCCCATGAGCTGACTCACGGCGTCATCCAGCACGAAACCGCGCTGGCCTATGCCGGTCAGTCCGGGGCGCTCAACGAGTCGCTGTGCGACGTGTTCGGCAGCCTGGTCAGGCAGCGACAGCTGGAGCAGAGCGTCGACGAGGCGGACTGGCTGATCGGCAAGGGGCTATTCACCGAGCGCGTCGAAGGTCTCGCCCTGCGCTCCATGGCCCGGCCCGGCACCGCCTACGACGACCCCTTGCTGGGGCGCGACCCGCAACCCGACCATATGGACAGCTTCGTGATGACCGAAGCGGACAACGGTGGCGTGCACATCAATTCGGGTATCCCCAACAGAGCTTTCCAGCTTACCGCCATGGCCTTGGGCGGCAACGCCTGGGAGCGGGCCGGACAAATCTGGTATGACACCCTGGTCGACCGGCGCCTGAGGCAGGACGCTGAGTTCACTACGTTTGCCATGTTGACGTTGGACAACGCCGCGCGCCGCTATGGTGCTGCGAGCGAGGAAGCAACGGCGGCACGTGAAGGTTGGCGCCAGGTCGGGGTGCTGCCGTGAGTCGGCCGCCTGAGCTGACCGAGGTCAGCGTGGTCTGGCTGCGGCGTGAAGGGGGGGTAGCGCACTTCCCTGGTCTGGCGCGTCCGCGTTGCATCCACTGCGCTCATTACAGCGAAGCGCAGCGTGACGAGCTCTGGCACCTGCTGTCGAGCCTCAATGAGGCCGAAGAAGCGGCGCCGGGTGCCGATCGCCGCCGCTTTTGCCTGAGCGTAGAGGATGCGAGCAGGGGCGCTCTCTGGTCGTTGACGGTGTCCGAAGAGGCCGCACCACCTCGGCTTCTCGAATGGTGGCGGCAGGCCGAAAACGGAAGTGTGCCTTGACAAGCGTCGCGCATGCTGATTTTCTAGAGAGTATGAACATGACATTTTGCTACCTCAGCCTGAACCTACGACTACTAGCCGGCCTTTGAGCGCCGGGCGATGCGTCGCGCATCGCGTTTTGTCCAGGTCAGTCGAGGTACCAAGATGTCAACCAACCGAATCGCTTCTCGCTACGTACGCCGTTTTACCGTGACCGTCATCGGTCGCGTAGCGTGTTTCGTCCATTGCCTCGACGCCCCGGCATGCTCCATGCAGCCGGGGCGTCGTCGTTTCTGAATGCCGCCAGCCTGGGAGAAAACCACCATGATGCTCGACAACCCCGCCGTCAAATATCGCCCCTTCGTTGCCGTCGACCTGCCCGACCGTCAATGGCCGAACCGACGCATCGAAACGCCGCCGCTGTGGTGCAGCGTCGACCTGCGTGATGGCAATCAGGCGTTGATCGATCCCATGGATCAGGAGCGCAAGCAGCGCTTTTTCGACCTGCTGGTGAAGATCGGCTTTAAGGAGATCGAGGTCGGTTTCCCCTCGGCGTCGCAAACCGACTTCGATTTCGTACGTGCGCTGATAGAGCAGAACAGGATTCCCGACGACGTCACCATCCAGGTACTGACCCAGGCGCGTCCGCATCTGATTGAACGTACCTTCGAGGCACTCGAGGGCGCCAGGAACGCTATCGTTCACGTATACAACGCTACCGATCCTGTGTTCCGCCGTGTGGTGTTCAACGTCAGCAGGGAAGAGTGCATCGGCATCGCCGTGGACGCCACCACGCAGATCCGCGAGCTGATGGCGGCGGCGCCGGAGACGAACTGGACTTTCCAGTACTCGCCTGAGCTGTTCACCACCACCGAGATGGATTTCGCCAAGGAGGTGGTCGAGGCGGTGATGCAAGCCTACGGCGCCACGGCCGAGAAGCCGATGATCGTCAATCTGCCGGCTACCGTGGAGGCAGCCACGCCCAACAACTACGCCGACCAGGTGGAGTGGTTCTGCCGTAACGTGAAGAATCGCGATCATCTGATCGTCAGCGTTCACCCGCACAACGACCGCGGCACCGGCGTGGCAGCGGCGGAGCTCACCCTGATGGCCGGGGCCGATCGCGTCGAGGGCACCCTGTTCGGCAATGGCGAGCGCACCGGTAACGTCGACATCGTCACCTTGGCCATGAACCTCTATACCCAAGGTGTGAACCCCGGGCTCGACTTCTCCAACATCACGCCGATCATGCGCGAAGTGGAGTACTGCAACCAGCTGCCGGTTCACCCGCGCCATCCTTACGTCGGCGACCTGGTCTTCACCGCCTTCTCAGGCTCCCACCAGGACGCCATCAAGAAGGGCATGGCCGAGCGCCGCGCCAACCCCGATGCCATGTGGGAGGTGCCCTACCTGCCCATCGATCCCCTGGACGTGGGCCGCAGCTACGAGGCGGTGATTCGCGTCAACAGCCAGTCGGGCAAGGGCGGGGTCTCCTACCTGCTCGAGCAGGAGCACGGCATCGAACTGCCGCGCCGGCTCTCCATCGAATTCAGCCAGGTGGTGCAGGAGGTGGCCGATCGCACCGGGCGCGAGATCACCTCGCAGATGATCTATCAGGCCTTCGCCGACGAGTACCTGGAGCGCACGACCCCTTATGCGCTGATCAACCATCGCCTCGCCTCTGAAGCCGATAGCCCCAAGGTGAAACTCGAGGCCAGCATCGACGAGCGTGGCGAGCAGCGTGCCATCCGCGGTGAGGGCAACGGCCCACTGGCTGCCTTCATCAAGGCCCTGGGTGCGGCCGGCCATGACGTGGAGATCATCGACTACCACGAGCACTCACGTGGTCAGGGCGCCGACGCCGAGGCGATCGCCTACGTGGAGGTGCGCATCGATGGCAAGGCGGTGTTCGGCGTGGGCACCGATGAGAGCATCACCAGCGCCTCGATGAAGGCGGTGATGAGCGCCATCAACCGCCACGTCTCCACCCAGCCGGCGGCGGCCAATGTCACCGCCGAGAGCTTGGCAGACGTCAAGTAACTGCTTCTCGACAGCGCCGCCTGATCGTTGGTCACAGCGGCGTCTTGCTCGCCTCGCCGGGGATCTCCCTGACCAGGCGTGGCAGCAGGAAGCCCGGCAGTATCTCTCTGAGGCCCGCGACCAGTTCGCGGGCCTCTGCGTCTGGTACGTCGAAATGTGCCGCGCCAGTAACCGGATCGAGCACATGCAGGTAGTAGGGCAGTACGCCTGCCTCGAACAGTCGCTCGGAGAGCTCGGCCAGCGCCTCCACCGAATCGTTGACGCCGCGCAGCAGCACGCTCTGGTTGAGCAGGGTGACGCCAGCCTGCTTGAGCCGGGCACAGGCTTCGACCATGGCGTCGTCGATCTCCTGGGCGTGATTGACATGCAGCACCATCACTCTCTGCAGCCGCGTATTGCCGAGCCAGCTGAGCAGAGCGTCATCGACCCTGTCGGGAATCACCACCGGCAGGCGGGTATGGATGCGTAGCCGCTTGAGGTGGGGAATCGACTCGAGGCGCTCGACCAGCCAGGCCAACTGGCGGTCGCTGGCGGCCAGGGGGTCGCCGCCGGAGAGAATCGCCTCGTGAATCGAGGTGTCCTGCCTCAGGATAT
This sequence comes from Halomonas sp. TH-94, assembly GCF_057473365.1. Taxonomy (NCBI): domain Bacteria; kingdom Pseudomonadati; phylum Pseudomonadota; class Gammaproteobacteria; order Oceanospirillales; family Halomonadaceae; genus Halomonas; species Halomonas sp. TH-94. The sequence goes on along the minus strand of NZ_JBYCKL010000065.1, from coordinate 17,910 downwards.
CCAGAGTTCGCTCCCACTGAGCGCGGGAAGGGCTGTTGTCGCCATAGGGGAAGTGGCGACGAAAGCAGTAGCGGCAGTTCACGGCGCAGACGGGGCTGGCGATCAGCAGCACCCTCCCGGCGTACTTGTGGATCAGCCCCGGCCCCGGCGTATGCTCGGCCTCGGCAAGGGGATCGGACACATAGCCCGGTATGGCCACGCCTTCGGCAGCAAGCGGCAGCACCTGGCGCAGCAGGGGATCGGCGGGGTCGCCGTGCCGCATGCGGGCCAGGAACGCCTCGGGCACGCGCACCTCGAACAGAGCGTGGCCTTGCTCGGCGCCGGGTAGCCAGCTGTCATCCAATCCCAGCCGTCGGCACAGCTCGCGCGGGTCTCGGACCGCCCGCGAGAGCTGGGTCTGCCAGAGGCTCTGCAGCGCCAGAGGAGCGACTTCAGCACAGGTCGATTCCGCTCTCTGCAAAAGGGCGGAGCTTCGGGTTATCATGCGGCACACCAGTCACAAAGGGACGAGGGCTCGAATCCTCGTCGATTCGGTTCTTTTGCGCGCCCAGAGCCTGCTGCGGCGCGCCCGATCATTCGAGAGGCAACATGGCTAACTATTCTACCAACGAATTCAAGGGCGGTCTGAAGGTGATGCTCGACGGCGACCCCTGCGCCATCGTCGAGAACGAATTCGTCAAGCCAGGCAAGGGGCAGGCGTTCAACCGTGTGAAGCTGCGCAACCTGATCACCGGGCGCGTGTGGGAGCGCACCTTCAAGTCGGGGGAGTCTCTCGAAGGCGCCGACGTCATCGATCTCGAGATGGAGTATCTCTACAACGACGGCGACATGTGGCACTTCATGAAAACCGACGGCTCTTTCGAGCAGTACGCCGTCGAGAAGAAGGCGCTGGGCGACACCGTCAAGTGGCTCAAGGAGCAGGTGGCCTACACCGTGACGCTGTGGAACGACAATGCCATCAGCGTGACGCCGCCCAACTTCATCGAGCTGGAAGTGGTCGAGACCGACCCGGGCCTGAAGGGCGACACCGCTCAGGGCGGCTCCAAGCCGGCCACGCTCTCATCGGGTGCGGTGGTGCGGGTGCCGCTGTTCATCAACCAGGGCGAAGTGCTGAAAGTCGATACGCGCTCTGGTGACTACGTCTCCCGCGCTTGAGCTGCAGCCCTTCCTGCGCTTGCTCATACGTCGTTGAATCCCGAGTCGGCTTGCTCATTTAGCGCTGCTAAACTCCGCTGCCTTACTCGGGATTCGCCTCGTCTGAGCATCGCTCGGAGAGGGCGCTAGGACGGCTTGTGCGGTTAGCTGCGTAGGGGACAGGTAGTAGAGAGGGTCTTTTGCCATGGGTGAGGAGCATCGCTCCGAGCGGGCTGGCCATGGATGGCCAGCCCCGGTCCTGCAAGCGGAGCAGGATGCGAGAGCGAAGCAGGGCAAAAGTAGCGTACAGGGAGGTATTCACAGCGCCCTCTCGTAGACCTGTCGCCGGCAAGCCGCGGTTTCTTGCTGCCCAATGTAGGCCACGCTCCAAGGGCGTGGCTTTCTTGTTGCTGGGAGGTAGTAGAGTATGACGACTGACTGGCGCCCCACGGCGAGTATCGAGACGCTGCGCGAGCGAGCGCGGCTGCTGGCCGAGGTGCGGGCGTTCTTCGCCGCGCGCGGCGTGCTGGAGGTGGAGACGCCGGTGTTGGGACACGGCGGCAGCACCGACGTGCACCTGGCCTCGCTGTCGCTCGAGGCGACGACGCCTGCCGGGCGCGAGCGGCTGTGGCTGCAGACTTCTCCCGAGTTTCATATGAAGCGGCTGCTGGCCGCAGGTTCAGGGTCGATCTTTCAGCTGGCGCGCAGCTTCCGTGACGGCGAGGTAGGCAGCCGCCACAATATCGAATTCACCATGCTGGAGTGGTATCGCCCGGGCTTCTCCCTCGACGATCTGATCGAGGAAGCGGCGGGGTTGATTCGCCATGTGCTTGGTCGCGATCCCGGCCCGCTGCGCCGGCGACGTTATCGCGAGCTGTTCCGCGAGGCGTTGGGACTTGACCCCTTCACCGTCGAGATCGATGCGCTGCGCCGAACTGCAAGTGAGCGCGGCGGACTCGACATGCACGATGCCGAGCACGACGACTGCCTCGACCTGCTGATGAGTCTGATCATCGAGCCCGATCTGGGGCGCGAGGGGCTCGACGTGGTAGTGGACTACCCAGCGAGCCAGGCGGCCTTGGCGCGGCGCCATCGCGATCCCGAAGACGGCGAGTGGGTCGCCTCGCGCTTCGAGGTCTATCTCGGCGGGCTGGAGCTCGCCAACGGCTATGACGAACTCACCGATGCCGATGAGCAGCGTGCGCGCTTTATCGAGGACAATGGCGTACGGCGGGGGTTGGGGCTGCCGGAGGTGGATATCGACCTACGCCTGCTGGCTGGACTCGAACACGGCATGCCGGCAGGCAGCGGCGTGGCGCTCGGCATCGACCGGCTGATCCAGCTCGCCCTGGGGCGGGCGAGCGTTGCCGAAGTCATGGCCTTCGCCACGCAGCGTTGCTAAGAGCGGCTAGACGAAGTCGGGCGTATTCCGCTTCGGGAAGCCACCCAGCGACTGGCCCATGCTGACCTTGGTCTTGGGTGCCAGGGCGGCGTCGAAGTCGACCTGGCCGGCGAAGGTCATCACCACCGTGGAGCCGAGTTTGAAGCGGCCCATCTCCGCGCCGCGTTCGAGGTGAATCGGCTTGTCGAAGCGGATGCGCTGCACCTGGCCCGAGAGCGGAGTGATCTGTCCGGCCCACACCGTCTCGATTGCAGCCACGATCATCGCACCGACCAGTACCACCGCCATGGGGCCGTATTCGGTATCGAAATGGCACACCAGGCGCTCGTTGCGCGCAAACAGATTGGGGACATGGTCCGTCGTGGCCGAGTTGACCGAGAACAGCCGCCCCGGCACGTAGACCATTTCGGTCAGGGTGCCGGCCAGCGGCATGTGTACGCGGTGGTAGTCCTTGGGCGAGAGATAGACGTTGGCGTAGCTGCCGCCGCTGTAGCGTCGCGCGGCGTCGGCATCGCCGCCGAGCAGGTCGATCACCGAGAAGCGGTGCCCCTTGGCTTGCAGCAGCTTGTCGGCCTCGATGGGGCCGAATTGAGAAAGGTTGCCGTCGGCGGGTGAGAGCAGCCCTTCGCCAAGGGGGCGAGCGCCCGGCTTCAGCTCCCGGGTAAAGAAATCGTTGAAAGTGGCATAGGCGGTGGGATCGGGATCGGCGGCCTCGCCCATGTCGACCTTGAAGGCCTTGATGAAGGCGCGAATCAGCGCATTCTTGAGCCAGGCCACGCGGGTTTCGGCAAGGCAACCCACCAGCCGTGAGAGCAGGTGATGGGGAATCGGATACTGGATCAGGGCGAAGAACTTGGCGAGAGACAAGGTAAGTCCATTCCATGCAGGCAAATTTTGCGCGGTCTGTGAGGCAGAGAAGCAACCTTGTCGAGGACGCAGCCCTGAGGGAGCCGGGCGGCGCAAATCGACAGGGATGTCGATTTAGGGCAGGCAAGAGGGACCTTGATCCTGCCCGGCGCGCCACCCCGCTCTCGAATGCCAGGGTTTCGTTCTCGATTGTCGCAAATCGCCTCGCATGACCGCCCAGCGATAAGGGCGTAGTTTACTTCTCTATCGGCGTATCGTCGCGGTTGCCCCACTCCTTCCAGGAGCCGGCATAGCCGCGGATCTTCTCGAAGCCCAGTGCCTTGCCTACCAGCCAGGTGAAGCCGCTGCGGTGGTGGCTCTGGCAGTGAGTGACCACTTCCATATCCGGCGTGAGCCCCAGTGCCTCGAGCTCGGTGATCAGCTCGGCGTAATCGCGAATACGCAGCGCACGCTCCTTGTCCATGGCCTCGGTCCACTCCATGTTGACCGCGCCGGGAATATGGCCGAGCTGCTTGTTCTCGCCTTTCTCGCCCCGGTACTCCGCCGGTGAGCGAGCGTCCCATACCGCGAAGCCTTTTTCGTGCAACCGCTCTTGCAGCTCCAGTCGGTCGATGGCCGCCTCCGGGTGCAGAATCTCGGCTTCGTATTCGCTGGGAGCCGGTTGGCTCGGCTCATGGGCGACCGGCTGGGCAGCCTGGCGCCATGCGTGGATGCCGCCGTTGAGGTAGGAGTAGCGGGTATGGCCGATCAGCTCCAGTGTCCACAACAGGCGTCCGGCCCAGCCACCGCCCTCATCGTCGTAAGCTACCACGTGGGTATCGCGGGTGAGCCCCAGTGATGAGAACAGCTTCGACAGCGCCTCGGTGATCGGCACCTCGTTGGGCACCTCGCCCTCGCCGCGCATCAGACGGCGAAAGTCCAGGAGCACGGCGCCAGGCACATGGCCCTCTTCATAGCTTTCCGTTCGCAGCGGGACGTCGACGATCAGCAGCTGTGGGTCGTCCAAGTGCTCGGTGAGCTGCTCGGGTTCGACGATCAGCGGTAGCAGATTCTCTTCGGAACTCATGGCGCTCTCCTTGGTCTTGTCGCGATGCGGCCGAGTCAGGTCTCGTTGAGACTATCGACGATATGGCGGTAGCTGGCAAAGCGCTGGGGATGTATGTCGCCGCGTTCGACGGCTTCGAGCAGGGCGCAGCCCGGCTCCTGGCGGTGGCTGCAGTCGCGAAAACGGCAGCGACCCAGGAAGTCGCGAAACTCGATGAAGCCTTCGGCGACCTGCTGCTCGTCCAGATGGACCAGGCCGAATTCGCGGATCCCCGGCGAGTCGATCAGCTCGGCGTCGTCGGCGGCCGGCAGCTGGTAGAGCCGGGCCGTAGTGGTCGTATGGGTGCCCTTGCGCGAATCCTTCGACAGCGCGCCGATGCGCAGTGACTCATCGGGCAGCAGACGGTCGATCAACGACGACTTGCCAACGCCGCTCTGACCGACGAATACCGACGTGCGCCCGTCCAGGCGCTCCAGCAGGGCATCCAGCCCATCGTCGCGGGCGGTGGTCGTCGCCACCACCGGGTAACCCAGCGCCTCGTAGCGAGCCAGCAGTGCGCGCAGCTCGCCCCCATCGTCGGGTAGCAGGTCGATCTTGTTGAGTACCAGCACGGGGGCGATGCCGGTGGCCTCGGCGGCTACCAGGTAGCGGTCGATCAGATTGGGGTGCGGGGCGGGTTCCACGGCGAACACGATGAGTATCTGATCGATATTGGCTGCCACCGGCTTGAGCAGGCCGCGAGGGTCGGGGCGTTCCAGCACATTCTGCCGCTCGCTGCGGGCCACCACCACGCCATCCACTACGTTACCAGCCGGGTCGTAGGCGGCGCGCCAGACGACCCGGTCGCCCGTTACCAGCCCTTCGAGGTTGGCACGTAGGTGGCAACGAACCGTGCCCAGGCTCTCATCGCCCAGTACATCGAGGGTACGGCCGAAATGGGCGATGACGCGACCAGGCTGTTCCGGCCCGTATTCGCCGGCGTTGAGCTTATGCTCATCCTTGGCATCGCGCTGCTCGGCGCGCCTGGACCTCTCGGCCTGTACCTTCTCGATTCGCCAGCGCTGCTGGCGGCTCAACTTGCGTTTGCTCATGGGCACCCGAAGATCGTTACAATAGGGGCATTGTACCCAGCGTGGCTCGGCCTGTCCCGCTGCGCCCTTCAACCTGGAGTTTTATTCAATGGCGAATACCCCCACGCCACGAGAAGACCTGCTGGTATGGATCGACCTCGAGATGACCGGACTCGACCCCGAGCGTGAACGCATCATCGAGGTGGCCACGCTGATTACCGACGGCGAACTCAATCTGATTGCAGAGGGCCCGGTGTTCGCGGTGCATCAGCCCGATGCGCTTCTCGCCGCCATGGACGACTGGAACCAGAAGACCCACGGCGAGTCGGGACTGGTCGAGCGCGTCAAGCAGAGCCATGTCGATACCGCCGAAGCCGAGCGGCAGACTCTTGCGTTTCTCAAGACCTACGTGGCCCCCGGCTCCTCGCCCATGTGCGGCAACAGCGTGCATCAGGATCGACGCTTCCTCGAACGCGAGATGCCCGAGCTGCTGGCCTTCTTTCACTACCGCAATCTGGACGTCTCGACCCTCAAGGAGCTGGCCAAACGCTGGAATCCGGGTGCGCTGGCCGGCTTCAGCAAGCGCAATACCCACCAGGCGCTGGACGACATCCGCGAATCGGTGGCGGAGTTGGGACACTATCGCAATACGTTCCTGCGCTTGGCCGGCAGCGAGCGCGACGAAGAGGAGTAGGGGCGCCCTGGCTGGCCCACCAAGGGGAGCTGTCCCCGGTAAAGCCTTGGCCCACCACGGTCAGGCGCTTGCTATCAGCCGGGCACGCTTCTCCCGCTGCCGTTCGAGCGCCCAGCGCACGTGCTCGCGCACCAGGTCGGAGGGGAAGGCGAGGCGGGCGTGCAGGGCCGCCACCACGCTTTCGCTCCAGGGGGCGTTGCCTAGCCCCACCGCCAGGTTGCGCAGCCAGCGCTCGTAGCCGATGCGGCGAATCGGGCTGCCGGCGGTCTTGTCGAGAAACTCTTCCTCACCCCAGGCGAACAGCGACACCAGGCTGGCACGATCCAGGTCGTGGCGAGGAGAGAAGTCGACTTCCGTCGTGGCTTTGGCAAAGCGGGTGAAGGGGCAGACCAGCTGACAGTCGTCGCAGCCGAACACGCGGTTGCCCATGGCTTCGCGAAAGCGCTCCGGGATGCTGCCGAACAGCTCGATGGTGAGATAGGAGATGCAGGCGCGGGCGTCGACCACCTTGTCCTCAACGATGGCTTCGGTGGGACAGGCCGTGCGGCAGGCGCTGCAGCTGCCGCAGTGTTCGCTGTCGAAGGGCGGGTCGACGGGCAGCGGCAAGTCGACGTAGAGTTCGCCGAGAAAGAACAGCGAGCCCGCTCGGGGATTGAGCAACATGGCGTTCTTGCCCACCCAGCCCAGCCCGGCCTTGCGCGCCAGGGCGCGCTCCATCACCGGCGCCGAGTCGACGAAGGCGCGGTAGCCGAAGGGGCCGACGCGCTCCTCTATCCAGCTGGCCAGGGTGGCCAGGCGTTTGCGCATCAGCTTGTGATAGTCGCGGCCCACCGCATAGCGTGAGACATAGGCCGTTTCCGGCTGGCCCAGCACCTTGGCGCTTTCGACGTCAGCCGGCAGGTAGTCCAGACGCGCGCTGATCACCCGCAGGGTACCGGGAACGAGTTCCTCGGGCCGGGTACGCTTGGTGCCATGCTTGGCCATGAACCCCATTTCACCCTGGAAGCCGGCATCCAGCCAGCGCTGCAGGTGGCGCTCGTCCTCGGCCAGATCGATGTCGGCGATGCCCACCTGCTGGAAGCCGAGCTCACGCCCCCACGTCTTGATGGTGGCGGCCAACTCTTCCAGCGCGCTGTCTTCGAGGATTGCGGGGGAGGTCATGATCGAGAAAAAACCGGGTAAAAACGTAGCGTAGGGATTGGCGAGAGCGCCATGCAGCTTACACTCGCATGATAAAGCAATGCCGCCAGGGAGACACGGGGTGTCGGATAACCGTTCAGAACGATCACAGGTCATGCTGCGTCCGTTGTATCGCGCCGAGCAAGTGCGCGAGCTGGACCGACGTACCATTGATGGCGGCATCGAGGGATTCGCCCTGATGCAGCGGGCTGCGACGGCCGCCTGGCAAAGTCTCAAGGCTCGCTGGCCCGGTGTCAGACGCATCAGTGTGCTGTGCGGAGGCGGCAACAACGGTGGCGATGGCCACGTGCTGTCTGCTCTGGCGACGGTGGCAGGTGTCGAGGTGCAGCGCATCGCTCTCAAGCCGACAGCAGCGCTCGAAGGCGACGCGGCACGGGCCGCCGAGATGGCCACGGCTGCGGGAGTCGGGCTGGAAACCTGGCGCACGGATATCGCTTTTCGCGGCGAAGTGATCGTCGATGCGCTTCTCGGTACCGGGCTCAGCGGTGAGGTGGGCGGCGAGTACCGCGATGCCATCGAGGCGATCAATGCCAGCGGCCTGCCGGTGCTGGCCATCGACATCCCCAGCGGGCTGGCCGCCGATACCGGCGCCGAGCTCGGCGTGGCGGTACGTGCCACCCGCACGGTCACTTTCATCGGCGACAAGATCGGCCTGCATACCGGACGGGCGCCGGCGCTTGCCGGTGAGGTGCACTTCCGAGCCTTGGGGGTCGATGCGCGTAGCCATGCCGACCTCAGGCCGGCCGCGGATTTGCTCGATCAAGAGCTGGTTGAAGCGTGGTTGCCTGCGCGTGACCGCGATGCCCACAAGGGCGACATGGGGCATGTGCTGGTGCTGGGCGGGGCGCCGGGCTTCGGCGGTGCGGCGCTGCTGGCCAGTGAGGCGGCGGCGCGCCTGGGTGCCGGGAAGATCAGCTTGGCGACCGCTCCGGAGCACGTCACGGCCTGCCTGACCTATCGCCCCGAGGTGATGGTACATGGTCTGCGCGGCGCCGCCGAGCTGGGGGCGTTGCCGGACAAGGCCGACGTGCTGGTAGTCGGGCCTGGCCTGGGGCAGGCGGCGTGGGGGCAGGGCATGCTGCAGGTGGCACTGAGCGCCACCCGGCCGCTGGTGGTGGATGCCGATGGGCTAAACCTGCTGGCTTCTCATTTCACCGATCAGCGTCGCGATGACTGGATACTCACGCCTCATCCGGGGGAGGCGGGACGTCTGCTGGGCTGTCGTGCCGCGGACGTGGAGGCCGACCGACCCGCGGCGGCGAGCGAGCTTCAGCGCCGCTACGGCGGTGTGATCGTGCTCAAGGGAGCCGGCACCTTGATAGCAGGACCGGAAAGCCTGGCGGTGTGTCCCTACGGTAATCCCGGTATGGCCTCGGGGGGCATGGGCGACGTTCTCTCGGGCATGCTTGGGGCGCTGCTGGCGCAGGGTCTGCCGCTGGAAATGGCTGCCAGGCTCGGCGTCATGGTACATGCCATGGCCGCCGACATGGCGGTGCGTGATGCGGGGGAGCGTGGCCTGCTGGCGGCCGATCTGGCATCCTATGCGCGAGTCATCGTCAATCCCGGTTTCGTACCGGGGTTAGCTACGTTTTCCGGGGGCCATGATGCGCATAAGACTCGATGACGAAGACCGTCAGGTCGTCTTCGGGCAGTGTCTGGGTAGAGCCCTGAAGGGGCGGGGGCGCCTCTATCTCGAAGGTGAGCTGGGTGCCGGCAAGACGACGCTGGCTCGCGGTATCTTGAGAGCCTATGGGCATGCCGGGGCCGTCAAGAGCCCGACCTACACGCTGGTCGAGCCCTACGAGTTGGAGGGCGGCCTGATCTACCATTTCGACCTGTACCGCCTGGGCGATCCCGAGGAGCTCGAGTTCATCGGTGGCCGCGATCTGTTCGCCGACGATGCGCTTTGTATCGTCGAGTGGCCGAGCCAGGGCGAAGGCTGGCTGCCGCTACCCGACCTGAAGGTGGCTCTGGCACTGTGCGGCGAGGGACGTGAAGCCCGGCTCGTGGCCAACACCCCCCATGGCCGAACGGTGCTCGAGGCCTTGCGTATGGAACCCGCCCTGACCGATCTGATTTGCAATGGAGAGCGTGAAACGCCGTGATGATCACTCGATCCTTGCCCTCGGGCCAAGACGGTAAGCTGAGTCTCATTTACCGCAGTTGCCTTGGTCTGCTGCTTTTCTTACTGCTGTTGATGACGACTCCCGTGCAAGCTGCCCAGGTCGACAATATTCGTCTTTGGGCGGCTCCCGACCATGCCCGCCTGGTATTCGACCTCTCAACCGATGCCGAAGCCAATGTCTTCATGCTGGACAATCCACGGCGGTTGGTCATCGACCTCGATCGCAGCGAGCTCAATATGGATCTCGCCCAGCTCGACTTGTCGGGTAGCGCCATCTCCACGGTACGTAGCGGCTCGCGTGACGGCGGGGGGCTGCGCGTGGTGCTGGAGCTTTCCCGCGACGTGGAGCCGCGCCATTTTACCTTGCCACCCACCGACCAGTATGGACACCGTCTGGTAGTGGACATGGAGTACCCGGGTGAGAGCGCGGTGGAGAACCCCATCGATCCGATCGAAGCCATGATTCGCGAGCAGGAGATAGCCGCTACTCGACATCGCGGCGAATCGGCCGGCGAGGCGCCTCGCATTGACCCCGAGGTGGTGGCGCAGCAGCCGGCGGCACCGCATCCGCGTCGGGACATCATCATCGCCATTGACCCTGGGCATGGCGGGGAGGATCCCGGTGCGATCGGGCCCGGCGGCACCCGGGAGAAGGATGTGGTCATGGAGATCAGCCGCCGCCTGCAGCGTCTCGTCGACGGGGCCGAAGGCTTCCGCGCCGTGATGATCCGCGACGGTGACTACTATATCGGGCTGCGCCAGCGCACTCGCATAGCGCGTGAGCAGAAGGCCGACTTCTTCGTTTCGGTACACGCCGACGCCTTCACCAGCCCGCGGCCCAGTGGCAGTTCGGTCTATGCGCTTTCCCAGAGCGGTGCCACCTCGGAGACGGCCCAGTGGCTGGCGGCCAGTGAGAATCGCGCCGACCTGATCGGTGGCGTCGACGGCAATCTCTCGCTCAACGACAAGGACGAGGTGCTGCGTGGCGTACTGCTCGACCTGACCATGACCGCCACGCTCAACGACTCGCTGTCCATTGGCGGTCAGGTGCTCGACCAGTTGGGTCGCGTCAACCGATTGCATCGCTCCCGGGTGGAGCAGGCCGGCTTCATGGTGCTCAAGTCGCCCGATATTCCATCGCTTCTGATCGAGACGGGGTTCATCTCCAATCCCGACGAGGAGCGCCGCCTGCGCGACTCGGGGCATCAGCAGCGGCTGGCCGAGTCGATCTTTTCCGGTATCGAGTCGCACTTCCGCAGCAATCCGCCGCCGGCCAGCCTGCTGGCCTGGCAGCGCGACAATCGCCGCACGCCCTCGAGTAACGAGTACCGCATCCAGCCCGGCGATACGCTATCGCAGATCGCCGCCCGGCACGGGGTGCCGGTGGCGCAGCTCAAACAGGCTAATGAAATCAACGGCGATGTGATCCGTGTCGGTCAGGTATTGCGGATCCCTCGCTCATGACGGTTCTCGACGCCACCCGGCGAATCCGCGTTCTCGACCCCCGGCTGGCCAACCAGATCGCCGCCGGCGAGGTGGTGGAGCGCCCGGCTTCGGTGGTCAAGGAGCTGGTCGAGAATGCCATCGATGCCGGCAGCAGCCGCGTCGAGGTGGAGCTCGAAGCCGGTGGCGCCCGCTTGATTCGCGTGCGTGACGACGGCAGTGGCATCGCCGAAGCCGATCTGCCGTTGGCACTGTCGCGCCATGCCACCAGCAAGATCGCATCGCTGGAAGACCTGGAAGGTGTGGCCAGCCTTGGCTTTCGCGGCGAGGCGCTGGCCTCGATCAGTTCGGTGTCGCGGCTCGAGCTGGTGGCCAATGTGGATGACGATCCGCGAAACGGCTGGCGCGTGGTAGCCGAGGGGCGCCAGATGGAGCCTCGGGTCAGCCCGGCACCGCATCCCCGCGGCACCTCTGTCACGGTGCGCGACCTCTTCTTCAACACGCCGGCACGGCGCAAGTTCCTGCGTACCGAGAAGACCGAATATGGGCATGTTGAAGAAGCTTTCCGGCGCCTGGCGCTCTCTCGCTACGACATCGCCTGGGTGCTGCGCCACAATCAGAAGACCGTTCATCAGCTACCGGCAGGCGATGATGCCACCCGCCGCGAACGGCGCATCGCCGCCCTGTTGGGCAAGAGTTTCATCGAGAATGCCCTGCACCTCGACCTGACGGCCGGCGGCCTGCGCCTGTGGGGCTGGGTGGGGCTGCCCACCCATTCCCGCGCCCAGGCCGATCAGCAGTACTTCTTCGTCAACGGACGGGTGGTGCGCGACCGACTGGTAGCCCATGCCATTCGTCAGGCCTACCGTGACGTGCTGTTCCATGGTCGCCATCCGGTGTTCGTGCTCTATCTGGAAGTCGACCCCACGGTAGTGGACGTCAATGTCCATCCTACCAAGCACGAGGTGCGCTTTCGCGACGGTCGACTGGTGCACGACTTTCTCTTCTCCAGCATGCATCGGGCCCTGGCTGAGGCGCGACCGGCCGGCAACGATCTGCAACCGGAAAGCTCACCCTTAGAGGTAACCCGGGACGGAGCAAGCGACGCTGGGCAGGAAGTGCGCGAGCCCGCGGCCCACTGGCAGCAGCAGCTCATGGCACTGCACCCTACCGGCGAATCGTCCGGACGGGTAACGGCCGACCGCGTGCGTGCCTTCATGAATGGCTACCGCGCACTGCACCCCGACCACGAGGAGCAACTGCTCACGCCTCGATCCACCGATGGCGAGATGAGCGACGAGGTTTCAGTACCGGCCGGAGAAGGTGTGGCCATGGCGGCTGATCTTCCCGCTGCTGAAGAGGGCAGCGGTATTCCGCCGCTTGGCTTCGCCATCGCTCAGCTCCATGGGATCTACATTCTTTCCCAGACCGCCCAGGGCATGATCATCGTCGACATGCACGCGGCCCACGAGCGCATCGTCTACGAGCGCATGAAGTCTCAGGTTCACGACGGTGCGTTACAGGCACAGCCGCTGTTGGTACCGATGTCGCTTGCGGCGAGCCACGCCGAGGTGGCTACCGCGGAAGCTGAGCGTGATGCCTTCAGCCGCTTGGGGGTAGAGCTCGACGTGGCAGGGCCTGAGACGCTGCTGGTGCGTCAGGTACCGGCGCTGCTGGCCGATGCCGATGTCGAACCACTGATCCGCGACATGCTGGAAGATCTGGAACGCTTCGGACGCTCCGACCGCCTGGAGGCGCGTATCAACGAGCTGCTGGCCACGATGGCCTGCCATGGCAGCGTGCGTGCCAACCGGCGCCTGAGCGTAGCCGAGATGAACGCGCTGCTGCGTGACATGGAGCGCACCGAGCGTAGCGGCCAGTGCAACCATGGCCGGCCTACCTGGACCGAAATGTCGCTGAAGCAGCTCGATCGCCTCTTCCTGCGAGGGCAGTGAGGAGCCTTCGATGACAGATTCTCGTCCCACTGCCATATTGCTGATGGGCCCCACCGCCGCCGGCAAGACCGATCTGGCTATCGCCCTGCATGAACGGCTCGACTGCGAGTTGATCAGTATGGACTCGGCCATGGTCTATCGCGGCATGGACATCGGCAGCGCCAAACCCTGTGCAGAAGAGCTCGCGCGTGCGCCGCACCGGTTGATCGACATCCGCGACCCGGCCGAGCCGTACTCGGCGGCCGACTTTCGCGAGGACGCGTGCCGTGAGATGCGACAAATCACCGCAGCGGGACGGGTGCCGCTACTTGTCGGTGGCACCATGATGTACGCCAAGCGCCTGCTCGAGGGTGTGGCCAATCTGCCAGCCGCCGATCGGGCGATACGCGCCGAACTGACGCGCGAGGCCGAGCGCAGCGGCCTGGCAGGGCTGCATGCCGAACTAGCCCGGGTCGACCCCGACTCCGCGCGGCGCATTCATCCCAACGATCCGCAGCGGTTGATGCGTGCTCTGGAGGTCTATCGTGCCAGCGGCTTGACCCTGACCGAGCTGTGGCGACAGCAGCAGCCTGAAACCTTCCCCTGGAAAGTGGTGTCGATAGGACTCACGCCTTTCGATCGACGTATTCTGCATGAGCGGATCGCGGCACGTTTCGAGGTAATGCTCAACGCCGGCCTGCTCGGCGAGGTGGAGGCGCTTCGGGCGCGTGGCGACCTGCATCTCGAGCTGCCGTCGATGAAGAGTGTCGGCTATCGTCAGGCTTGGGAGTACCTCGATGGTTCGGGGGATATCGAGGCGTTGCGCCATCGCACGGTGGTGGCGACCCGTCAGCTGGCCAAGCGCCAATTGACGTGGCTGCGCAGCTGGCCGGCACTGCACTGGGTCGATAGTCAGACCCCGAATGCGCTGGACGAGGTCCTGAAATTCGTGCGTGAATCGGGCTCTTAGCGTAAGATGTTGGCTTCGAGTGGCCGGGGGACCAGGCCAAACCGGCATGGTGGCATGTCGCAAGACAGGCAACCCAAGAACACAACTTTCACCCCTCAAAAGAACGTTTTAGGGAGAGGTAAAATGTCCAAAGGGCAGTCCCTTCAAGACCCATACCTGAACATCCTGCGCAAGGAGCGCATTCCGGTTTCGATTTTCCTGGTCAACGGCATCAAGCTGCAGGGACAGATCGAGTCCTTCGATCAGTTCGTGATTCTGCTGCGCAACACCGTCAGTCAGATGGTCTACAAGCACGCCATCTCCACTGTGGTGCCTTCGCGCAACGTGCGGCTGCCGCCGCAGGATCCCGCGGCTCAGCCGGACAGCAACGTGTGAGGTATTGATTGTTTTTTGAACGACCCGACGCCGGCGAAACGGCAGTACTGGTTCATGTGGACTTCCAGGACGATCGCGAGCGCGAGGATCCGGGCGAGTTCCTGGAGCTGGTCCGTTCCGCCGGAGCCGACCCGGCCATGTTGCTCACCGGGAGCCGGCATCGCCCCGATTCGCGCACCTTCATCGGTAGCGGCAAGTTGGAAGAGCTGCGTGAGGCGCTACAGCTGCACGGCGCCGAGCTGGTCATCTTCAACCACGGCTTGAGTCCTTCCCAGGAGCGTAACCTGGAGCGGGAGCTCAAGTGTCGGGTATTGGACCGTACCGGACTGATACTCGATATCTTTGCTCAGCGAGCGCGTACCCATGAGGGCAAGCTGCAGGTCGAGCTGGCCCAGCTCGAGTACATGGCGACTCGTCTGGTGCGGGGCTGGACCCACCTTGAACGTCAGAAGGGCGGCATCGGCCTGCGCGGTCCGGGCGAAACGCAGCTCGAGACCGACCGTCGTTTGCTGCGGGCTCGAATCAAGTCCATTCACAAGCGGCTCGACAAGGTTCGCAGCCAGCGCAGCCAGAATCGTCGTGCGCGCGAGCGAGCGGAAATTCCCAGCGTTTCGCTGGTCGGCTATACCAATGCCGGCAAGTCGACGTTGTTCAATGCGCTGACCGAGGCGAAGGTCTACGCGGCCGACCAGCTGTTCGCCACCCTTGACCCGACCCTGCGGCGACTTGAAATCGATGACGTAGGTCCCGTGGTGCTTGCGGATACGGTGGGTTTCATCCGCCATTTGCCGCACAAGCTGGTCGAGGCCTTCCAGGCCACGCTTCAGGAAGCGTCCGAAGCGACACTGCTGGTGCACGTGATAGACGCTGCCGACCCCGACCGCGAACTCAATGTGGAGCAGGTCGAAAACGTGCTCAACGAAATCGGTGCGCTGGATGTGCCGATGCTCAAGGTAATGAACAAGATCGATCTGCTCGACAGTGCGCCGCGGATCGAGCGTGACGGGCATGGCAAGCCCGAGGTCGTCTGGCTGTCGGCACGCGACGGGCGAGGCCTCGATTTGCTGGGGCAGGCACTGTCGGAGTGTCTGGCGGAGAACGTTATCGAGTTCAGCGTGCTGCTTTCACCGCAGCAAGGTCGCCTGCGTGCGAGCCTGCACGAACTCGGTGCCGTACGACAAGAAGAGTACGAGGAAGGTGGCATGGTGCGGCTCGACGTGCGCCTTCCTCGGCGTGATTTCCTGCAGTTGATGGCCCGGTTGGGAGAGCGTGCGGAAGACTATCTTCCGTCCGAGCTGCACGAACGGCCGGTATGGGATGCGTGACGACGGCAGTGTCCCGATCGACTGGATCGACTTCCCCTAGAAATAACGACGCCGGACGATAATCGGCGTCATAACAGGATGGCAACCGGCCTCTCTAATGCGGCTGACCGTGACGCCGATTGAGAGGCAACGCAGAGTGGAGACGACGTATGGCTTGGAATGAGCCGGGTGGCGGCAACCAGCATGACCCCTGGAGCGGTGGGGGGCGACGCGGTGGCGGCAATGGCGGCAGCGGCGGCAATGGCGGGAATGGCGGCGGCGGTGGTAACCGCGGCGGTAACCAGGGGCCACCCGACCTTGACGAGGCCCTGAAGAAGTTTCAGGACAAGCTCAATGGCATGCTGGGCGGCCGTGGTGGCAAAGGTGGCGGCGGTCGAGGCGGCAAGGGTGGCGGAAAGCCGCGCAATACCTTTGCGCTGCCGGGCCTGCTGCTGGTGATCGCCCTAGGCATTTGGGGAGCCATGGGGTTCTACCTGGTCGACCAGGCCGAGCGCGGCGTCGTGCTGCGCTTCGGTGAGTTCCAGACCGTGGTGGGCCCAGGCCTGCACTGGAACCCGCCGCTGATCGATGACGTGCGTATGGTCAACGTGACCCGCGTTCGTTCACTGACTCAGACCCAGGCGATGCTGACCCGCGACGAGAACATCGTCGAGGTCGAGATCTCGGCTCAGTATCAGGTCAACAACCCGCGTGACTTCGTGCTCAACGTGCGCAATCCGCAGCTCTCCATCGAGAATGCGCTGGACAGTGCGCTGCGCCACGTGGTCGGCGGCACGGACATGATCGAGATTCTGACCTCCGGTCGTGAAATCCTCGGTAGCTCCGTGGCGAGTCGACTGCAGACTTATCTGGACAGCTACGGCACGGGGATTCGCCTGCAGACCATCAACATCGAGTCGACCTCGGCGCCGGCCCCCGTCATCGATGCCTTCGACGACGTGATCCGGGCTCGCGAAGATCGTCAGCGGACCATCAACGAGGGCATGGCTTACGCCAATGCCATCATTCCGGCCGCCCAGGGTCAGGCGCAGCGTCTGGTCGAGCAGGGCCAGGGGTATCGCGAGTCGGTAGTGGCAGAAGCTCAAGGTCAGGCCAACCGCTTCAACGCGCTGCTGGTTCAATATGACAACGCGCCGGAAATCATGCGTGAGCGTCTCTACATCGATGCCATGGCCGACGTCTTCGCACGTACGCCGAAGGTACTGATCGATGTCCGTGACGACGCCCCGCTGATGTATCTGCCGCTCGACCAGCGCCCTGGCGGCGGTGGCGGTAGCGGTGGTGGCGAGGGCAACGGCGATGCGGCACGTGGCGAAAGCGGTGAGCTCGATCCACGAGTGCTCGAACGCCTGCGGACGACGTCCTCGGCGCAGGGTGGCAATACCGGTGGTATCCGCAGGGAGGGCCGCTAAATGGTGAACAACCGTTCCTTGATCATCGTGGGTGGCCTGGCTGCCGTGGCCTGGTTGGCCAGCAACAGCCTCTATGTGGTCGACGAGACCGAGCGTGCCGTCAAGCTGCGTTTCGGTGAGGTCATCGAAGAGAACATCCAGCCTGGACTGCACTTCAAGGTGCCGATCACGCAGACCGTTCGCAAGTTCGACACTCGCGTACTGACGCTGGATACCGATACCAGCCGCTACCTGACCCTCGAACAGAAAGCGGTGATCGTGGACTCCTACGTCAAGTGGCAGGTGATCAATCCCACCCGCTACTACGAGGCGACGGCCGGAGACGAGATGATGGCGATTCGCCTCATCCAGCCGCGGGTCGACGAAAGTCTGCGTAACGAATTCGGGCGTCTGGACCTGCAGCAGATCATTGCCGAGCGTCGTGACGATCTGATGATTCGTCCGACCCAGGAGCTCGATGCGCTGATGCGAGAAGAGCTTGGCGTGTCGATCCTGGATATCCGGGTGAAGCGTATCGACCTGCCCGATGACGTATCGGCCGCGGTTTTCGAGCGGATGCGCTCCGAGCGTGAGCGTGAGGCTCGCGAGTGGCGCGCCCAGGGTCAGGAAGAGGCCGAGCGTATTCGCGCCAACGCCGACCGTCGGCGTCAGGTGCTACTGGCCCAGGCCACCGAGCGTGCCGAGACTCTGCGCGGTGAAGGCGATGCCGAAGCGGCGGCGATATTCTCGGAGGCCTACGGTCAGAACCAGGAGTTCTTCAGCTTCTGGCGCAGCCTCAACGCCTACCGCAACAGCTTCGACGGCGAGCGGGACATGCTGGTGCTGGACCCGACCAGCGATTTCTTCCGCTACCTGCGTAGCCCCGGAATCCAGAACGACGAATGACCTGGTAACGTCGACCGGCAAAGGCCGGT
>NZ_JBYCKL010000064.1:0-16196 GCF_057473365.1 Halomonas sp. TH-94 | reverse complement strand
GATGGCTTACTCATACACTGAGAAAAAACGCATCCGCAAGGATTTCGGCAAACTGCCCCAAGTGATGGATGTGCCCTACCTGCTGGCGATCCAGCTTGATTCCTACTACGACTTCCTCCAGCAGGATCGCGCTCCTGAAGAGCGTCTCGAGACCGGTCTGCACGCGGCGTTCAAGTCCGTGTTTCCGATCGAGAGCTTCTCTGGCAACGCCGCGCTCGAGTACGTCAGCTACCGCTTCGGTACTCCGGCGTTCGACGTCAAGGAGTGTCAGCTGCGTGGCGTGACCTACTCTGCTCCCCTGCGGGTCAAGGTTCGCTTGATCATCTATGATCGCGATTCCTCGAACAAGGCCATCAAGGACATCAAGGAGCAGGAAGTCTACATGGGGGAGATCCCCCTGATGACCGAAAACGGCACCTTCGTGGTCAATGGCACCGAGCGCGTCATCGTCTCCCAGCTGCATCGTTCCCCGGGTGTGTTCTTCGACCATGACAAGGGCAAGAGCCACTCATCGGGCAAGCTGCTTTACTCCGCTCGTGTGATTCCTTACCGCGGCTCCTGGCTCGACTTCGAGTTCGATCCCAAGGACAACGTCTTCGTGCGTATCGACCGTCGCCGCAAGCTGCCGGCCACGGTGCTGCTGCGCGCGCTGGGCATGAGTGCCGAGGAGATCCTCGACGAGTTCTTCGATACCAGCACCTACCACATCGAGAAGAGCGGTTTCTCTGTGGATCTGGTGCCGTCGCGCCTGCGCGGCGAGACGGCCACCTTCGATATCAAGGATGCCGACGGCAACCTGATCGTCGAGGAAGGGCGTCGTATCACCCAGAAGCATATTCGCCAGCTGGAGAAGGCCGGCCTCGAGCGTCTCGAGGTGCCGATGGATTACCTGTTCGGCAAGACCCTGGCCAAGGATCAGGTCGATGCCAGTACCGGTGAGCTGATCTGCTCCTGTAACAGCGTGATCACCCCGGAACTGCTCGAGAAGATCGGCCAGGCCGGTATCACCACGCTCGAAACGCTTTACACCAACGATCTCGACTGCGGTCCGTTCGTCTCCGAGACTCTGCGTCTGGATACCACCGGCTCGCAGCTCGAAGCGCTGGTCGAGATCTACCGCATGATGCGCCCCGGCGAGCCGCCCACCAAGGAAGCTGCCGAGACGCTGTTCCACAATCTGTTCTTCACCGAGGACCGCTACGACCTTTCCGGCGTCGGTCGCATGAAGTTCAACCGTCGTCTGCGCCGTGAGGGCGATACCGGTTCCGGTGTGCTCGACAACCGCGACATCCTCGACGTGCTCAAGGAGTTGATCTATATCCGTAACGGCTTCGGTGAAGTCGACGATATCGATCACCTGGGCAACCGTCGCATCCGCTGCGTCGGCGAGATGGCCGAGAACCAGTTCCGCGTGGGCCTGGTGCGCGTCGAGCGTGCGGTCAAGGAACGTCTCTCCATGGCCGAGAGCGAAGGCCTGATGCCGCAGGATCTGATCAACGCCAAGCCCGTCGCCGCGGCGGTCAAGGAGTTCTTCGGCTCCAGCCAGCTGTCGCAGTTCATGGACCAGAACAACCCGCTCTCCGAGGTGACTCACAAGCGCCGTGTTTCCGCACTCGGCCCGGGCGGCCTGACCCGTGAGCGCGCCGGCTTCGAGGTGCGTGACGTTCACGCCACGCACTACGGTCGTCTGTGTCCGATCGAGACGCCGGAAGGTCCGAACATCGGTCTGATCAACTCGCTGGCCACCTACAGCCATACCAACAGCTACGGCTTCCTCGAGACGCCCTACCGCAAGGTGGTGGATCGTCAGGTCACCGACGAGGTGGTACACCTCTCGGCCATCGAAGAGGGCGACTTCATCATCGCCCAGGCTTCGGCGACCGTGGACGAGACCAACAAGCTGGTCGACGACCTGGTACAGGTGCGTCACAAGGGTGAAACCACCTTCATGCGTCCCGAGCAGGTGACGCTGATGGACGTTTCTCCGCGCCAGGTGGTTTCTGTGGCGGCGGCGTTGATCCCGTTCCTCGAGCACGATGACGCTAACCGTGCTCTGATGGGCTCGAACATGCAGCGCCAGGCGGTGCCCACCCTGCGTGCCGAAAAGCCGCTCGTCGGCACCGGCATGGAGCGCTTCGTCGCGCGTGACTCCGGCGTCTGCGCCGTGGCCCGCCGTGGCGGCGTGATCGATTCGGTCGACGCCAAGCGTATCGTGGTGCGTATCAACGAGGACGAGATCATCGGCGGCGAGGCCGGCGTCGACATCTACAACCTCACCAAGTACGTGCGCTCCAACCAGAACACCTGCATGAACCAGCGCCCCATCGTGCGTCCGGGCGACGTGGTCGAGCGTGGCGACATCCTCGCCGACGGTCCGTCCGTCGACATGGGCGATCTGGCTCTTGGCCAGAACATGCGCATCGCCTTCATGCCCTGGAACGGCTACAACTTCGAGGACTCGATCCTGCTCTCGGAGCGCGTGGTGCAGGAAGATCGCTTCACCACCATCCACATCCAGGAACTGACCTGCGTCTCCCGCGACACCAAGCTGGGGCCGGAGGAGATAACCTCGGACATTCCCAACGTCGGCGAGTCGGCGCTGTCCAAGCTCGATGAGGCCGGTGTGGTCTACATCGGTGCCGAAGTGGGCCCTGGCGACATTCTGGTGGGCAAGGTCACGCCCAAGGGCGAGACCCAGCTGACGCCGGAAGAGAAACTGCTGCGGGCGATCTTCGGTGAGAAGGCCTCCGACGTGAAGGACACCTCGCTGCGCGCGCCCACCGGCATGCGCGGCACCGTCATCGACGTTCAGGTCTTCACTCGCGACGGCGTGGAGAAGGATTCCCGTGCACTTGCCATCGAGCAGATGCAGCTCGACGAGGTCCGCAAGGATCTGCAGGAAACCTACCGCATCGCCGAGGACGCCACTTTCGAGCGTCTCAAGCGCACGCTCTCGGGCCAGCCGGTCAATGGCGGTCCCAAGCTCAAGAAGGGTGACGTGCTCTCCGACAGCTATCTCGACGAGCTGCCGCGTCAGCAGTGGTTCAAGCTGCGCCTGCAGGACGAGTCGCTCAACGAGCTGCTGGCTCAGGCCGACGAGCAGCTGGAGAACCGTCGCAAGGAGATGGAGGAGCGCTTCGAAGACAAGAAGCGCAAGCTGACCCAGGGCGACGATCTGGCGCCGGGCGTACTCAAGATCGTCAAGGTCTACATGGCGGTCAAGCGTCGCATTCAGCCGGGCGACAAGATGGCCGGCCGTCACGGTAACAAGGGTGTCATCTCGGCCATCATGCCGGTGGAAGACATGCCCTTCGACGACAACGGCGTTTCGGTGGACATCGTTCTCAACCCGCTGGGCGTTCCGTCGCGCATGAACGTGGGTCAGATTCTCGAGACGCACCTGGGCCTCGCCGCTCAGGGCCTCGGGGTCAAGATCGACGCCATGCTGCGCGATGCTCGCTCCCAGCAACTGAGCGAGATCCGCGAGTTCCTCGGGAAAGTGTACAACTCCACGGAGGGGACGCGGGTCGAGGACATCGACTCGCTGAGCGACGACGAAGTCATCGCGCTGGCCAAGAACCTGCGTGGTGGTGTGCCGATGGCCTCGCCGGTGTTCGATGGTGCCGCCGAGAGCGAGATCAAGCACCTGCTGCGCTTGGCCGACCTGCCGGATTCCGGCCAGATGACGCTGTACGACGGTCGTACCGGTGACGCCTTCGACCGCCCGGTGACGGTGGGCTACATGTACATGCTCAAGCTCAACCACCTGGTGGACGACAAGATGCACGCCCGTTCCACTGGCTCCTATTCGCTCGTCACCCAGCAACCGCTGGGCGGCAAGGCGCAGTTCGGCGGTCAGCGTTTCGGGGAGATGGAGGTGTGGGCGCTGGAAGCTTACGGTGCCGCCTATACCCTCCAGGAGATGCTCACGGTGAAGTCCGACGACGTGGAAGGTCGCACCAAGATGTACAAGAGCATTGTCGACGGCGACCACACCATGCATGCCGGTATGCCGGAGTCCTTCAACGTACTGGTGAAGGAAATCCGTTCGCTGGGCATCGATATCGAGTTAGAGAGCTAGGAGCCGACTCCATGAAAGACTTGGTGAAAGTCCTCAAATCGCAGTCACAGTCCGAAGAGTTCGATGCGATCAAGATCTCGCTCGCCTCGCCGGACATGATTCGCTCCTGGTCCTACGGTGAAGTCAAGAAGCCCGAGACCATCAACTACCGCACCTTCAAGCCGGAGCGGGATGGCCTGTTCTGCGCCAAGATCTTCGGCCCGGTGAAGGACTACGAGTGCTTGTGCGGCAAGTACAAGCGCATGAAGCACCGTGGCATCATCTGCGAGAAGTGCGGCGTCGAGGTGACCAAGGCTGCGGTGCGCCGCGAGCGCATGGGGCACATCGAGCTGGCCTCGCCGGTGGCTCACATCTGGTTCCTCAAGTCGCTGCCGTCGCGCATCGGCATGTTCCTCGACATGACCCTGCGCGACATCGAACGTGTGCTCTATTTCGAGAGCTTCGTGGTCATCGATCCGGGCATGACCACTCTGGACCGTGGTCAGCTGCTCAACGATGAGCAGTACTTCGAGGCCCTCGAGGAGTTCGGTGACGACTTCGACGCCCGCATGGGCGCCGAAGCGATCCAGGCGCTGCTCAAGGACGTCGACCTCTCCGAAGAGGTCGATCGCCTGCGCGAGGAGATCCCGCAGACCAACTCCGAGACCAAGATCAAGAAGCTGTCGAAGCGCCTGAAGCTGCTCGAGGCCTTCCTCAACTCCGGCAACGATCCGGCGTGGATGGTCATGGAGGTGCTGCCGGTACTGCCGCCCGACCTGCGTCCGCTGGTGCCGTTGGACGGTGGCCGCTTCGCGACCTCCGACCTCAACGACCTGTATCGTCGCGTGATCAACCGTAACAACCGCTTGAAGCGGCTGCTCGACCTCAATGCGCCGGACATCATCGTGCGCAACGAGAAGCGCATGCTGCAGGAAGCGGTCGATGCGCTGCTGGACAACGGTCGTCGCGGCCGTGCCATCACCGGTTCCAACAAGCGCCCGCTGAAGTCCCTGGCCGACATGATCAAGGGCAAGCAGGGCCGCTTCCGTCAGAACCTGCTGGGCAAGCGCGTCGACTACTCGGGCCGTTCGGTCATTACCGTGGGCCCGACCCTGCGCCTGCATCAGTGCGGTCTGCCCAAGAAGATGGCGCTCGAGCTGTTCAAGCCGTTCATCTACTCCAAGCTGCAGTCGTTGGGCCACGCGTCCACGATCAAGGCCGCCAAGAAGATGGTCGAGCGTGAGCTGCCAGAGGTGTGGGACATCCTCGCCGACGTCATTCGCGAACACCCGGTGCTGCTCAACCGCGCGCCGACCCTGCACCGTCTCGGCATCCAGGCTTTCGAGCCGCTGCTGATCGAGGGCAAGGCGATCCAGCTGCACCCGCTGGTATGTGCCGCCTACAACGCCGACTTCGACGGCGACCAAATGGCCGTTCACGTACCGCTGACGCTGGAAGCCCAGCTCGAGGCGCGGGCGCTGATGATGGCCACCAACAACGTGCTGTCGCCGGCCAACGGTGATCCGATCATCGTGCCGTCACAGGACGTGGTGCTGGGTCTGTACTACATGACCCGTGAAAAGATCAACGCCAAGGGCGAGGGCATGGTGTTCTCCGGCCTCGACGAGGTCGAGCGCGCCTTCGGCAGCCAGAGCGTGTCCCTGCATGCGCGGGTCAAGGTGCGTCTCACCGAGGTGCTGGTGGACGAGGAGACGGGCGAGCAAAACACGACTCGTACCATCTACGACACCACCGTGGGGCGTGCGCTGCTGTTCCGCATCCTGCCCGAGGGCGTGCCCTTCGAGCTGGTCGACCAGCCGATGAAGAAGAAGGCGATCTCCAAGCTGCTCAACGAGGTGTATCGTCGTGCCGGCCTCAAGCCGACGGTCATCTTTGCCGACCAGCTGATGTACACCGGTTTCCGCATGGCCACCTGGTCCGGCGCCTCCATCGGTGTCAACGACTTCGTCATTCCGGAAGCCAAGACGGAAATCGTCGATGCGGCCGAAGCCGAGGTCAAGGAGATCGAGGATCAGTTCTCCTCCGGTCTCGTCACCGCCGGCGAGAAGTACAACAAGGTCATCGACATCTGGTCCAAGGCCAACGACAAGGTGGCCAAGGCGATGATGGCGGGTATCTCCAAGGAGACCGTGATCGACCGCAACGGCAACGAGGTGGAGCAGGACTCGTTCAACAGCGTGTTCATCATGGCCGATTCCGGTGCCCGGGGTAGCGCCGCTCAGATTCGTCAGCTGGCGGGTATGCGCGGTCTGATGGCCAAGCCGGATGGCTCGATCATCGAGACGCCCATCGTGGCCAACTTCCGTGAGGGCCTGAACGTACTTCAGTACTTCATCTCGACCCACGGTGCGCGGAAAGGTCTGGCGGATACCGCTCTCAAGACCGCCAACTCAGGCTACCTGACGCGTCGTCTGGTCGACGTGGCCCAGGACATGGTGATCACCGAGGTGGACTGCGGTACCGAACAGGGGCTGACCCTGCATCCGGTCATCGAGGGTGGCGACATCATCGTTTCCCTGGCGCAGCGGGTGCTGGGCCGTGTCGTGGCTCAGGACGTCATCGACCCCGCCACGGACGAAGTGCTGATCGAGAAGGACACTCTGCTCGACGAAGCCTGGTGCGAACGTCTCGATACCATGGGCGTCGACGAGATCGTGGTGCGCAGTGCCATCTCCTGTGAATCGACGCATGGCGTCTGCTCCACGTGCTACGGTCGTGACCTGGCTCGCGGACATCAAGTCAACATCGGCGAAGCGGTCGGCGTCATCGCGGCCCAGTCCATCGGTGAGCCCGGCACCCAGCTGACCATGCGTACCTTCCACATCGGTGGTGCGGCATCGCGCGCCTCGGCCGTGGATAGCGTACAGGTCAAGCATGGCGGCAAGGTACGCCTGCACAACATGAAGTTCGTCGAGCGTGTCGACGGCAAGCTGGTGGTGGTGTCCCGCTCCAGCGCCCTGGCCATCGCCGACGATCATGGCCGCGAGCGCGAGTACTACAAGCTGCCTTACGGCGCCGAACTGTCGATCAAGGACGGCGACGCGGTCGATGCCGGCCAGATGGTCGCCAAGTGGGATCCGCACACCCACCCGATCATTGCCGAAGTCGAAGGTAAGGTGCAGTACGTCGACATGGTCGAAGGCGTCACCATCCACCGCAGCGTGGACGAGATGACCGGTCTGTCGTCCATCGAGGTGATCGAATCGGCGGCACGTCCGCAGGCCGGCCGTGACAGCCGTCCGATGATCCTGCTCACCGACGAGAGCGGCGAGCCGATCAGCGTGACGGGCTCCAATACGCCGGTGCAGTATCTGCTGCCGGGCAAGGCGATCGTATCGGCCGACAATGGAGCAGCGATCGGCATCGGTGAGATCGTCGCCCGTATCCCGGTGGAGGCGTCCGGCAACAAGGACATCACCGGGGGTCTGCCCCGCGTGGCCGACCTGTTCGAAGCACGTAAGCCGAAAGAGCCGGCCATCCTCGCCGAGATCAGCGGTACCATCAGCTTCGGCAAGGAAACCAAGGGCAAGCGTCGCCTGACGATCTCCCCGGAAGACGGTGGCGATCCGTTCGAGGCCCTGATTCCGAAATGGCGTCAGATCGCCGTTTTCGAAGGCGAGACGGTGGAGAAGGGCGAGGTGATCTCCGACGGCCCGAGCAACCCGCACGACATCCTGCGGCTGCTGGGTGTGGCGGAGTTGGCCAAGTACATCACCGCCGAGATCCAGGAGGTCTACCGTCTCCAGGGTGTGGGCATCAACGACAAGCACATCGAAGTGATCGTGCGTCAGATGCTGCGCAAGGTGGAGATTACCGACTCCGGCGACTCCGATTTCATTCCGGGGGATCAGGTCGAGCTGGTCCGGGTGCTGGAGGAGAATGCGCGTCTGGAGAAGGCCGAGAATTTCCCGGCCCGCTACCAGCGCGTGCTGTTGGGTATCACCAAGGCCAGCCTGGCCACCGAGTCGTTCATCTCCGCGGCCTCCTTCCAGGAGACCACGCGGGTGCTGACCGAAGCGGCGGTTACCGGCAAGCGCGATTACCTGCGCGGCCTGAAGGAGAACGTGGTGGTCGGCCGTCTGATTCCGGCTGGAACGGGGCTTGCCCACCATCAGGAGCGTCGCCGCAAGCGGGATGACACCGAGCGTCTGCTCCATCCGTCGGCTTTCGATGTCGAGCAGGAGCTGGGTGCCCAGCTCACCGCGCTCGATTCGGACGACGAGCTGTAAGCGGGCCGGGCGTCAGGTAGGCGGGTGACCCCGTGTGCTTGACGCCCAACCCCGTTAGACCTTAGAATGCGCAGCCTTTAACAGTGGGGTGGGTGCGCCCGCGTCCGCTGAAAGGCAAGGCAACCATTGGAGTCAGCTACACAACATGGCAACGATCAATCAGCTCGTGCGCAAGCCGCGCAAGCGCCCCGCCGCCAAGAGCGACGTGCCGGCGCTTCAGGCCTGCCCGCAAAAGCGCGGTGTCTGCACCCGCGTCTACACTACCACCCCGAAGAAGCCGAACTCGGCCCTGCGTAAGGTCTGCCGTGTGCGCCTGACCAACGGGTTCGAGGTGTCTTCCTACATCGGTGGTGAAGGTCACAACCTTCAGGAACACTCTGTCGTGCTGATTCGCGGCGGCCGTGTCAAGGACTTGCCGGGTGTGCGTTATCACACCGTTCGCGGCGCCCTCGACACTTCCGGCGTACAGAATCGTAAGCAGGGCCGTTCCAAGTACGGTACCAAGCGTCCCAAGTCCTGATAGGACTCGGTACCTAGCAATCATATCGGTCTGATAAGAGTAAGGTCGAGCGCCGCCATTGGCGGGAGTCTCGGGTTTGCCTGAAAGACCCTTCGTTAGAGGGCTTGTCATGCCTAGAAGAAGAGTAGTAGCCAAGCGCGAAATCCTGCCGGATCCCAAGTTCGGAAGCGAGCGCCTGGCCAAGTTCATGAACCACCTGATGGTCAGCGGCAAGAAGTCCACAGCTGAGCGTATCGTATACGGTGCGCTGGACACGGTTGCCGAGCGTAGCAAGGAAGAGCCGCTGGACATCTTCGATCGCGCGCTGGAAGCCATTCAGCCGATGGTCGAGGTCAAGTCCCGCCGCGTTGGCGGTGCGACCTATCAGGTGCCGGTTGAAGTTCGCCCCTCGCGTCGCCAGGCGCTGGCCATGCGCTGGCTGGTGGATGCGGCGCGCAAGCGCGGTGAAAAGACCATGGTGCAGCGCCTCGCCGGCGAAATGCTCGACGCCGCCGAGGGCAAAGGCTCCGCGGTCAAGAAGCGTGAAGACGTGCATCGCATGGCGGAAGCCAACAAGGCGTTCTCGCACTACCGTTTCTAAGCGCAGCGCTTCTAAACGCATCGCCAACCAACGGGGAGTTTCACCGTGGCACGCAAGACACCTCTCAACCGCTATCGCAATATCGGGATCTGTGCCCACGTCGACGCGGGCAAGACCACTACCACCGAGCGCGTACTCTTCTACACCGGCTTGTCTCACAAGCTGGGTGAGGTGCACGACGGCGCGGCTACCACCGACTGGATGGAGCAGGAGCAGGAGCGCGGTATCACCATTACCTCGGCTGCTGTCACCACCTTCTGGAAGGGGATGAACCAGCAGTTCGATGAGCATCGCATCAACATCATCGACACTCCCGGGCACGTCGACTTCACCATCGAAGTCGAGCGTTCCCTGCGTGTGCTCGACGGTGCCGTCGTGGTGCTTTGCGGCTCCTCCGGCGTGCAGCCGCAGACCGAGACCGTATGGCGTCAGGCCAACAAGTACGAAGTGCCGCGCATGGTGTTCGTCAACAAGATGGACCGCACCGGCGCCGACTTCTTCATGGTCGTCGAGCAGCTCAAGGACCGTCTGGGCGCCAACGCCGTGCCGATCCAGATCAACTGGGGCACCGAGGAAGACTTCAAGGGCGTCATCGATCTGATAGAGATGAAGGCCATCCTCTGGAACGAAGCCGACCAGGGCATGAGCTATGAGCTGGTCGACATTCCCGCCGAGCTCCAGGACAAGGCTGCCGAGTTCCGCGAGCAGATGGTCGAAGCCGCCGCCGAAGCCTCCGAAGAGCTGATGGACAAGTACCTCGAAGAGGGCGAGCTCTCCAACGAGGAGATCAAGGCCGGCCTGCGTCGTCGCACCCTGGACAACGAAGTCGTGCTGGTCACCTGCGGCTCTGCGTTCAAGAACAAGGGCGTGCAGGCGGTGCTGGATGCCGTCATCGAGTACATGCCGTCGCCGCTCGAGGTCAAGGCCATCGAAGGTGAGCTGGACGACAAGGACGCCACCATTGCCACCCGCGAAGCGGATGACAATGCGCCGTTTGCTGCGCTGGCGTTCAAGATCGCCACCGACCCCTTCGTCGGTACGCTGACCTTCATTCGCGTCTATTCCGGCGTTCTGAACTCCGGCGACAGCGTCTACAACTCCGTCAAGCAGAAGAAGGAGCGTGTCGGCCGTATCGTGCAGATGCACTCCAACTCGCGTGAGGAGATCAAGCACGTCTACGCCGGCGACATCGCCGCCTGTATCGGCTTGAAGGACGTGACCACCGGTGACACCCTGTGCGATCTGGAGAACAAGATCGTGCTCGAGCGCATGGAGTTCCCGGATCCGGTCATCTCCGTGGCCGTGGAGCCGAAGTCCAAGGCCGATCAGGAGAAGATGGGTGTTGCCCTCGGCAAGCTGGCTCAGGAGGATCCCTCCTTCCGCGTCAAGACCGACGAGGAAACCGGCCAGACCATCATCTCCGGTATGGGCGAGCTGCACCTGGACATCATCGTCGACCGCATGCGTCGCGAGTTCAAGGTTGAAGCCAATATCGGCAAGCCGCAGGTCGCCTATCGCGAAACCATTCGCGGCAAGGTCGAGCAAGAAGGCAAGTTCGTGCGTCAGTCCGGCGGTCGCGGCCAGTATGGCCACGTCTGGCTGCGCATCGAGCCGCTCACCGAGGCGGACAAGGGCGAAGACGAAGACATGCACTTCAAATTCGCCTCCGAGATCGTCGGCGGTGTGGTACCCAAGGAGTACGTGGGTGCCGTCGAGAAGGGAGCGTACGAGCAGCTGCAGAACGGCGTCATCGCGGGTTACCCGATGATCGACGTCAAGGTCACGCTGTACGATGGCTCCTACCATGACGTGGACTCGAACGAGAACGCGTTCAAGGTCGCCTCTTCCATGGCTGTCAAGGAAGGGGCCCGCAAGGCCAAGGCCGTGCTGCTGGAACCGGTGATGAAGGTCGAAGTCGTGACCCCCGAGGACTTCATGGGTGACGTCATGGGCGACCTCAACCGTCGCCGCGGTCTGGTGCAGGGCATGGATGACTCTTCCTCAGGCAAGATCATCCGCGCAATGGTGCCTCTGGGCGAGATGTTCGGTTATGCAACCGATCTGCGCTCTCAGACCCAGGGACGTGCGAGCTACGTCATGGAGTTCGCGAAGTACGAAGAGGCGCCCTCCAGCATCGTTGAAGCCGTCATCAACCAGAAAGGCTAACCGCTAGCAAACGTAAAGAGGTTATCGAAGTGGCTAAGGAAAAATTCGAACGTTCCAAACCGCACGTCAACGTCGGCACCATCGGTCACGTCGACCACGGCAAGACCACTCTGACTGCGGCCCTGACTCGCGTTTCTGCTGAGGTCTTCGGCGGTGAATGGCGTCAGTTCGACTCCATCGACAATGCGCCGGAAGAGCGTGAGCGTGGTATCACCATCGCCACCTCTCACGTCGAGTACCAGTCCGAGCAGCGCCACTATGCGCACGTCGACTGCCCGGGGCACGCCGACTACGTCAAGAACATGATCACCGGTGCTGCCCAGATGGACGGCGCTATCCTGGTCTGTTCCGCTGCTGACGGCCCCATGCCGCAGACTCGCGAGCACATCCTGCTGTCTCGCCAGGTTGGCGTTCCGTACATCGTCGTGTTCCTGAACAAGGCCGACATGGTCGACGACGAAGAGCTGCTCGAGCTGGTCGAGATGGAAGTTCGCGAACTCCTCAACGAGTACGACTTCCCGGGCGACGACACCCCGATCATCACCGGTTCCGCTCTGATGGCGCTGAACGGTGAGGATGAGAACGGCATGGGCACCACCGCCGTTACCAACCTGATCAAGGCCCTGGACGACTACATTCCGGAGCCCGAGCGTGCCATCGACCAGCCGTTCCTGATGCCGATCGAGGACGTGTTCTCTATCTCCGGTCGCGGCACCGTGGTAACCGGTCGTATCGAGCGCGGTATCGTCAAGGCGGGTGAAGAAGTCGAAATCGTCGGCATCAAGGACACCACCAAGACTACCGTTACCGGTGTCGAGATGTTCCGCAAGCTGCTCGACGAAGGTCGTGCCGGTGAGAACGTCGGCGCCCTGCTGCGCGGCACCAAGCGTGACGAAGTCGAGCGTGGTCAGGTTCTGGCCAAGCCGGGTTCCATCAACCCGCACACTGTCTTCGAAGCTGAAGTCTACGTGCTGTCCAAGGAAGAAGGTGGTCGTCACACCCCGTTCTTCAAGGGCTACCGTCCGCAGTTCTACTTCCGTACCACTGACGTCACCGGTACCTGCGAACTGCCGGAAGGCGTCGAGATGGTCATGCCGGGCGACAACGTCAAGATGGTCGTTACCCTGATCGCTCCGATCGCTATGGATGACGGTCTGCGCTTCGCCATTCGCGAGGGCGGTCGTACCGTCGGCGCTGGCGTCGTGGCCAAGATCATCCAGTAAGCGTTTTTCGCTGGAATGATCGAAGGGGGCTCCGCGAGGAGCCCCCTTTCTGCGCACCTTGGCAGAGTGTTTGACTCTTGCCCTCGGCGTGCATATAATGCGCATCCTTTGAATGCGTGGGTAGGCGGCACGTGCCGTCGACATCCATTGGAGTTTAGGGCAAATGCAGAACCAGAAGATTCGCATTCGGTTGAAGGCATTCGACCATCGCCTGATCGACCAGTCTGCCGCGGAGATCGTTGATACCGCCAAGCGGACCGGTGCTCAGGTGCGCGGTCCGATCCCGCTGCCGACGAACCGTGAGCGCTACACCGTACTGATTTCACCGCACGTCAACAAGGATGCGCGCGATCAGTACGAGATTCGCACTCACAAGCGTGTGCTCGATATCGTCGAGCCGACTGAAAAGACCGTTGATGCGTTGATGAAGCTCGACCTCGCCGCCGGCGTAGACGTGCAAATCAAGCTCGACTAACCACACTAGACACTCGCGGCCCAGCGCTCCACGCCCGACGTCAGGGAAGAGCAGCAGCCGCCACGCCGTGATGGCGTCATACAACGTGCTAGTGGAATGCTCTGGAAAGGGCAGCCATAGCGGGTGACAGCCCCGTACACTAAAGGAGACTGAGAATGACTATCGGTTTGGTCGGTAGAAAGGCCGGTATGACCCGTGTCTTTACCGAAGATGGCGCATCCGTGCCCGTAACCGTGATCGAGGTTGAACCGAATCGCGTCACCAGCGTCAAGACCCTGGAGTCTGACGGCTACGCGGCGATTCAGGTCACAACCGGCTCCCGCAAGGCCAAGCACCTCACCAAGGCACAAGCAGGTCAGTACGCCAAGGCAGGTATCGAGGCCGGTCGTTCGCTGATGGAGTTCCGCGTCGCTGAAGGCGATGAGGCTCCGGAAGTGGGCGGCGAACTCACCGTATCCCTCTTCGAAGCTGGTCAGAAAGTCGATGTGACCGGTACCTCCAAGGGCAAGGGCTTCCAAGGCGCGGTCAAGCGCTGGAACTTCCGTACCCAGGATGCCACCCACGGCAACTCTCTGTCGCATCGTGCGCCGGGTTCCATCGGTATGTGTCAGACCCCGGGTCGCGTCTTCAAAGGCAAGAAAATGGCCGGTCAGATGGGCAACGTCCGCTGCACCGTTCAGAGCCTTGAAGTCGTACGGGTCGATGCCGAGCGCAACCTGCTGTTGATCAAGGGTGCCGTGCCGGGTGCAACCGGCAGCGACGTCATTGTTCGTAGCGCCGTCAAAGCTGGCTGAAGAGGAAAGAATCGATGAATCTGAATCTTGCTGCAGGCGCGGGTACTGTCGAAGTCGCCGACGCCACCTTTGGCAAAGAATTCAACGAGGCGCTGGTTCACCAGGTCGTCACCGCCTATCTGGCTGGTGGTCGTCAGGGTACTCGTGCTCAGAAGACGCGTTCCGACGTGCGTGGCGGCGGCAAGAAGCCGTGGCGCCAGAAAGGTACCGGCCGCGCTCGTGCCGGCACCATCCGTTCTCCGCTGTGGCGCAGCGGCGGCGTGACCTTTGCGGCTCGTCCCCAGGACCACTCGCAGAAGGTCAACCGCAAGATGTATCGCGCCGCAATGCGCTCCATCCTGTCCGAACTGGTGCGCCAGGAGCGTCTGATCGCCATCGACGAGTTCACCGTCGATGCGCCCAAGACCAAGCAGCTGGTTGCCAAGCTGGGTGAGCTGGGTCTCGAGAAAGCGCTGATCGTCACCGAAGAAGTCGACGAGAAGCTCTATCTGGCCGCCCGCAACATCCCCAATGTGGATGTGGTGGACGTGGCTGCCGCCGATCCGGTGAGCCTGATCGCCTTCGACAAGGTGCTGGTCACCGTCTCTGCTCTGCGTAAATTCGAGGAGAAGCTGGCATGAACCAGGAGCGCGTTTTCAAGGTTCTGCTCGGTCCGCACGTGACCGAGAAGGCCGCTTTCGCCGCCGAGCGCAACCAGTATGTGTTCAAGGTTGCCAGTGACGCTACCAAGCCGGAAATCAAGCAGGCCGTTCAGGTGCTGTTCGGTAAGAAGGTCGATAGCGTCCAGGTACTGAACATGAAGGGCAAGACCAAGCGCAGCGCGCACGGTCTGGGCCGCCGCCAGGGCTACCGCAAGGCCTATGTGACCCTGGCTGCTGGTGAGACGCTCGAAGACTTCACTGGCGCCGAATAAGGGCAGGAGTACGGATCATGGCAATCGTCAAGACTAAACCCACATCCGCCGGTCGTCGCCACGTCGTCAAGGTCGTTAGCGAAGACCTGCACAAGGGCAAGCCCTACGCGCCGCTGCTGGAAAAGCAGTCGCGTACCGGTGGGCGTAACAACAACGGTCGTATCACCACCCGCCATGTGGGCGGTGGTCACCGTCAGCACTACCGGCTGATCGACTTCAAGCGTACCAAGGATGGCGTTCCCGCCATCGTTGAGCGTCTCGAGTACGATCCCAACCGTAGCGCCCATATCGCGCTGCTGAAGTACCTGGACGGCGAGCGTCGCTACATCATCGCGCCCAAGGGCGTGAGTGCTGGCGACAAGCTCGAGTCCGGCGTGAATGCGGCGATCAAGAAGGGCAATACCCTTCCGCTGCGTAACATCC
This sequence comes from Halomonas sp. TH-94, assembly GCF_057473365.1. Classification (NCBI taxonomy): domain Bacteria; kingdom Pseudomonadati; phylum Pseudomonadota; class Gammaproteobacteria; order Oceanospirillales; family Halomonadaceae; genus Halomonas; species Halomonas sp. TH-94. The sequence goes on along the minus strand of NZ_JBYCKL010000064.1, from coordinate 792 downwards.
CGCTGGGTTCCACCGTTCACTGCATCGAACTCAAGCCCGGCAAGGGTGCGCAGATCGCTCGCAGTGCCGGTACCAGCGCCCAGTTGGTCGCTCGTGAAGGCAGCTATGCCACCCTGCGTCTGCGCTCCGGCGAGATGCGCAAGGTGCTGGCCGACTGCCGTGCGACCCTGGGTGAAGTGAGCAACTCCGAGCACAGCCTGCGTCAACTTGGCAAGGCCGGTGCAAAGCGCTGGAGAGGCGTGCGTCCGACCGTTCGCGGTGTGGCCATGAACCCGGTGGATCACCCGCATGGTGGCGGTGAAGGCCGTACCAGCGGTGGTCGTCACCCGGTTTCGCCGTGGGGTGTGCCCACCAAGGGCCACAAGACCCGCAAGAACAAGCGCACCGACAAGCTGATCATTCGTCGTCGTAATAAGACACGTTGATCTAAATTGCCAAGACATTAAGAGGTAACGGCTGTGCCACGTTCACTGAAGAAAGGTCCATTTATCGACCTTCATCTGCTGAAGAAGGTTGAGGCTGCAGTGGAGAAGAACGACCGCAAACCGATCAAGACCTGGTCGCGTCGTTCCATGATCCTGCCGAACATGGTCGGGCTCACCATTGCTGTCCATAACGGTCGCCAACACGTCCCGGTGCATGTCTCCGAGGAAATGGTTGGCCACAAGCTGGGCGAATTCGCTGCCACCCGCACCTATCGCGGGCATGCGGCGGACAAGAAAGCCAAACGGTAAGCCAGAGAGGATTGAGAGATGGAAGTCACAGCTAAGCTGCGTGGCGCTCGTTTATCCG